>CAYIQV010000311.1:0-2592 GCA_964365635.1 uncultured Acidiferrobacteraceae bacterium | reverse complement strand
GTGACCGTGCATCGGCAGGACTGCCCCAATGCGTTACGGCACCATGATGAACACGGCGAGCGTCTGATCGAAGTCAGTTGGGGCATGGACAGTGGCGGGACCTATCCGGTGGAAGTAGAAGTCACCGCCTACGATCGGCCGGGGCTGTTGCGCGACATCACCGGGCTGCTCGCCAATGAAAAGATCAATGTGCTTGGAGCCAGCACCGTGACCGATAAACAGCAACTGGCGCGCATGACTTTCACGATCGAGATTGCCAACATCGAAACCCTGAGCCGTGTGCTGTCGTTGATCGATCAGATCCCGAATGTGCTGGCGGTGCGCCGACGCACGAACTGAGGTTGTTCTGGAAGTTAAAAGTTGAACCATTCCACGAGAATGGTCTTGGCGACAAAACCGACAAAGCCGAGACCCAACGCGAGGAACAGTATGAAATAACCGTATTTACCGGCCTGTGATTCCTGACCCATCTTCCAGATGATGAGCAACATCCACAGAATCAGCCCGCCCACGCCGAGGATGAGGGACCAGGACTCGAATTGTTCGATAGACATGATGCAAGGAAAAAATTAGACAGGATTTACACGATACAGCAGTGCAGGCAGGATTAAAACAGATCGCGTAGGGTGCGCAACGCTTCGCTTTTGCACACCCCACTAAACTAAAACGAATGTAGGGTGGGCACAGCCCACCGTTGAACAGTCAGCGAAGCCATATTGGTGGGCGATGCCCACCCTACAAACTACAAACTGTCGATTCTGCTTTGGAGAGAATCTCAGCATTTCACCAGACTGGTAAGTTCTGCCACAAGTTGAGCAAGCGGAATCTCGCGCGGCGCGGCTTCACGCCGGCCTTTGTATTCAGCGACACCCTTGGCGAGTCCTTTGTCACCGAGTACGACGCGGTGCGGGATGCCGATCAAATCCATGTCGGCGAAAATCACGCCCGGACGTTCATCGCGGTCATCGAGCAATACATCGAATCCGGCATGCACCAGTTCGCTGTAGAGCTGGTCGATGGTCTCGCGCACCTTGTCCGACTTGCGGTAGCCGATCGGCACGAGCGCGATATGAAAGGGAGCGATGGCGTCGGGCCAGATAATGCCGTTGTTGTCGTGATTCTGTTCAATCGCCGCCGCCACCACGCGTGACACACCGATGCCGTAGCAGCCCATGGGCATGACGACGGCCTTGCCGGCTTCGTCGAGCACCGTCGCTTGCATCGCTTCGCTGTATTTGGTGCCAAGCTGGAAAATATGCCCGACCTCGATGCCACGGCGGATACTGAGCGTGCCCTGGCAACCGGACTCCTGCGAATGGGGGCAGGGGTCACCATCCACGGCATTGCGGATGTCGGCCACGAACGGTTCCGGTAGATCCCGGCTCCAATTGACGTGGCGCAGGTGCTTGCCGTTGATGTTGGCACCGCAGATAAAATCCGCGAGGCGCGCGGCGGATTCGTCGGCGATCACGGTAATCTTGAGGCCCACGGGGCCGATCGAACCCGGTTCGCAACCGGCGGCGAGCTCGACTTCGCCGGGCGTGACGAACTCAAGCGGCTTCGCCACCTGCGGCAGCTTTTCGGCCTTGATGACATTGAGCTCATGATCTCCGCGCAGCACCAGTGCGATCACGCCACCCACGCCGCGGACCAGCAGCGTCTTGACCGTCTGCTTCGGGTCGACTTTGAGAAAGCGGCTCACTTCCGCAATCGTGTGTTGCCCCGGCGTATCGATGGTTTCCATTTTATTGATCCCATCGGTACGTCTTCCCATCGGTGGCAGGGCCTGGGCCAGCTCGACGTTGGCGGCGTAATCGCACTTTGAGCAAATGGCGATGGCGTCCTCGCCGGAATCGGCGAGCACATGGAATTCATGCGAGTTGCTGCCGCCGATGGCGCCGGTGTCAGCTGCCACCGGGCGGAACTCGAGACCGACGCGCTGGAAGATGCGCGTGTAGGTGTCGTGCATCACCTGATAGGTTTCCCGCAATGAGGTCTCGTCGAGGTGGAACGAGTACGCGTCCTTCATGAGAAATTCGCGCGCGCGCATGACGCCGAAGCGCGGGCGGATTTCATCGCGGAATTTGGTCTGGACCTGGTAGAAATTGGCCGGCAATTGGCGGTAGCTCTTGATCTCGCGGCGGATGAGGTCGGTGATGACTTCCTCGTGCGTCGGCCCGAAGCAGAAATCGCGCTTGTGGCGGTCACTCATACGCAGCAACTCCGGCCCGTATTTTTCCCAGCGGCCGGATTCCTGCCACAGCTCCGCCGGTTGCACCGCCGGCATCAGTACTTCCAGCGCGCCCGCGCGGTTCATTTCCGAACGCACAATATGTTCAACCTTGCGCAGCACGCGCAGGCCCAGCGGCAGCCAGGTGTAGAGGCCGGCCGCCAGCTTGCGGATCATGCCGGCGCGCAGCATGAGCTGGTGGCTGATTACCTCCGCGTCGGCGGGGGTTTCTTTGACGGTGGACAGCAGAAATCGGGAGACGCGCATGGAGCACTCGTGTTGTGATTGGTTTTGAACGGGACCCCCTTACGGGGAGGCGCGAAGTATAAGCCAGAATGGCTGCCCATCAAACGGGCAGACCG
>CAYIQV010000310.1:0-2596 GCA_964365635.1 uncultured Acidiferrobacteraceae bacterium | reverse complement strand
CGCTGACGATCTGGCGGCTAGGTAGGCCCCCGCCACAATCAGCACGCCCCCTACCCACTCCCTGCCCGCCACCATTTCATTCGTTAACAGCTGCTGCGAAATCGCTCCGGCGACGAGCTCGATCAGCGCCAACACCGCCGAGCGGTGCACGGGCATGTGCGTCACGCCGTATTGCACCAGCACGGTCATGAGCAGGATGCCGAGAAGACCGAGCGCCACCGCACCGGTGAAGATGGACACAGGCGGATGCGGGATGGGCAAGGCAAAGCCCGCGATCATGGCCAGCGCGACGACGACAACCCCGGCCCAGACGGCCAGCGCCTTGGCCTCGATGGAGATGTCCTGCATTTTGCGGACAAGGACATTCGACAGCGCGAAGGCAAAACCGGCGGTGAGGGCCATCCAGTCCGGCTTGCCTTGCGGCCACGGCGTGCCGAGGATGGGGTTCCAGAGCATCAGCAGCGCGCCGGCCATGGCGATGACGAGGCTCGCGAACGCGGTGCGCGTAATGCGCTCGCGCAGGAACAGCCAGCCCATGAGCGTCGCCCACAACGGCGAGAGGTAAAAGAGCAGCAGCACACGCAGGATGTTGCCTTCGAGCACCGCCTCGACAAAGGCGATGTTGGTCCAGCCGGCGACAAGCATGAGCAGTATCAGCAGCGCCGGGCGCCGGGTGAATTCGGGGATAGCCCGGGCCGTGCGCGGCAGGCTCGCCACCAGTGCCGCGCCGTAGAGCGTGAGCGTGAGCCAAACGCCGCCCAGACCCCCGCCTTCGAGCAGGCGCATGGGATACCAGATCACACCCCACAGGCTCGCGCCGACCAGCATGGCGGCAACGGGGTAATAGCGTCTATCGTTGGATGGCATCAGGTCATTACCGTATAATTATTTTTTTCCAAAAATCCTAACCCCATGAACTCCAGGCTCGCGAGCTTACAGTCCTACCCGTTCCAGAAGCTCACCGAGCTTATTAAAGGTGTCACCCCGCCCAAGAACAAGACCGAAATCCGCATGTCCATGGGTGAGCCGCAGCATGCCGCACCGGCGTTTGTTTTGGAAGCCCTGACGGCGAACCTGAATGGCCTTTCCAATTATCCGGTGACCAAGGGTTCGGCGGCATTGCGGAGTAGCATCGCCAACTGGGCCACGCGGCGGTTTCATCTCGACAAAATCAAACTCGATCCTGAAAGGCATGTGCTGCCGGTGGCAGGCACGCGCGAGGCGCTCTTTTCCATCGCCCAGGCCGTGATCGACCGCCAGAATCACACGCAACAGCCGGTCGTGATCATGCCCAACCCGTTTTATCAGATCTACGAAGGCGCGGCGCTGCTCGCCGGGGCGCGGCCGTATTTCCTGAACACGACGCAGGAAAACGGCTACCGTATGGACTTCACGCGCGTGCCCGAAGAAGTCTGGGCGCAGGTGCAACTGGTTTACATCTGCTCGCCCAGCAATCCGACCGGCGCGGTGCTCAACCATGACGGCTTCGTGCGACTCATCGAGCTGGCCCAGGAATACGATTTCCTCATTGCCTCGGACGAATGCTATTCCGAGCTCTATTTCGATGAAGCCAAACCGCCGGTTGGGCTGTTGCAGGTGGCGAACGACCTCGGCATCGCGGATTACCGCCGCTGCCTCGTGTTCCACAGCCTCTCGAAGCGCTCAAACCAGCCGGGCCTGCGCTCGGGCTTTGTCGCCGGCGATGGCGTGGTGATGGAGCAGTATCATCAGTACCGCACCTATCAGGGCTGCGCCCTGCCGCCGCCGACCCAGGCCGCGAGCATCAAGGCCTGGGACGACGAGGCCCATGTGCGCGACAACCGCGACCAGTACCGCGCCAAGTTCGACGCGGTGCTGAAAATCCTGCAACCGGTGCTGGATGTACAGAAACCAGACGCCAGCTTCTACCTCTGGCCAAAGCTGCCGCAGGACGACGAAACCTTCACGCGCGAGCTGTATGCCCGCGAAAACGTGCTGACGCTGCCGGGGAGCTATCTCTCGCGCCACGCACAAGGGGAAAACCCCGGTAAAAACCGCGTGCGCCTGGCGTTGGTGGCGCCGCTGGCCGAGTGCATCGAAGCCGCACAACGCATCCGAAATTATGTAGAATCGCTGAAGTAATACTCAGGGGACTGCTGAATTAATGATTTTTGAAACCGCAGATAAACGCAGATTAACGCTGATATGTAAAAGAATCCGAATATATTTTTACGGTTTTAATCTGCGTGCATCCGCGTTTATCTGCGGTTCCAAAATATTATTTCAGTAATTTTCTAAATATCTGCGGTTTCAAAATAATTAATTGGAGCAATACTTTATGAGCGACATTCAGTCCATCATCACCGAAGCCTTCGAACGCCGCGCGCAGATCACGCCGCGCAATGTGGACACGCACGTGAAAGACGCCGTGCTCGAGGCCATCAACCTGCTCGACTGCGGCAAGGCGCGCGTAGCGGAGAAGAAGGACGGCAAGTGGGTGGTGAACGAATGGCTGAAAAAGGCCGTGCTGCTGTTCTTCCGCATCGAGGACAACCAGTTCATCAAGGGTGGTTACACCAATTATTACGACAAGGTGCCGTCAAAGTTCGGCGACTAC
>CAYIQV010000309.1:0-2599 GCA_964365635.1 uncultured Acidiferrobacteraceae bacterium | reverse complement strand
CGATCTGCCGGCGCGCATAATTCGTCAGCACCGTCATCGTGAAAATGTTGCAAGTCCCGCTGCCCAATGCCACCCTCCCTGGCACGAACATCGCTGTCCAGGCCCACGACAGGACCATGCCAGCCACCGCCCAGAGCCACCAGCGCGGCCAGACAGCCTTAACACGGGAAAGGGATTTGAATGTGGATGGTCCACTCATGACGCAAACCCAAAGGTGGATTCGAGACCGAGCAGCGTGGCGGCTTCCCGCAAGGAGGCGGAAGGTTCCTGCCAGGCTAACGCCAGACCCCGTTTGCGTGCTGTTACACAAAACGCGGCCAGAATCTGCATGGCGGCCGCATCGATACGCTGCAGTCGGTCGGAATGAAACACAATAGATGTCTGTTGCGGCAACAATTTCCCCAGCGTTTCGTGCAGAACCCGCGCTTCGGCAATGCCAACAGCCGCTGCCAACGCCACGTGAGTGGCGCCGGAACGATGTTCAACCTGTATCGGATCCATGTTGTTTCCTGCCGTCAGCCCGCGTTATGGGCAGCACGCTGTTTCATCCACTGATTACGCCTGCCAACGTCACAGGCACCCCTGATTCGGTTGCTTCTCTCAGTCCTTTAATTAGCTGCAAGGGCTATGCCAACCGCAGAAAGCGCTCGTGAAAATCACGAGAACCTGTTGAAAGGATAGACGGAGTTTTGGATATTGCTCAGCAAACGGACCAGGTGGGAAAAACGCTGGTTTTGTGGGGAAAAAAGCCAGTATTGGCCGACAGGGTGCAATCCAGCCGCTAAACCAGCGGGAAATTGGGCAACTATTGCGCCACGGAAATGGCCGTGGCCCAGACGGTTTATGGCGCCAGATTTTCCAGAATCGCCGTTTTGACCGAGCCGAGATCGGCCTTCACCTTGATCATGGGACCGGTGCTTTGCTTGATGGCGGTATCGGGATCCTTGAGGCCATGACCGGTCAGGGTGCACACGACGCGGCTGCCTTCGGGGATCTTGCCCTTCTTGATGTCGTGCAGGGCGCCGGCCAGCGAGGTAGCGGAGGCCGGTTCGCAGAAGATGCCCTCCCGCTGTGCCAACAGCTTCTGGGCCGCCAGGATATCTTCATCGGTGCACTTGTCGAACCAGCCGTTCGAATCCTTCTGCACCTGCCAGGCCTTGTCCCATGACTGGGGATGTCCGATACGAATTGCCGTAGCGATGGTCTCCGGGTTATTCACCATGTGACCGACCATGAATGGCGCTGCCCCGGCGGCCTGATAGCCCACCATCACCGGACGATTATTGCAAATCCCGTGGTCGGCATACTCACAGTATCCCATCCAGTGCGCCGTGATGTTCCCGGCATTGCCCACCGGCAGACAGTGGTAATCCGGCGCTGCCCCCAGTTCCTCGATAATTTCAAACGCCGCCGTTTTCTGTCCCTGAAGGCGGTAGGGATTAATCGAATTCACGATGGTAACCGGTGCCTCATTGGCCACATCCTTCACGAGCTGCATGCCGACATCGAAGTTCCCCTGGATCTGGATGACGACCGCCCCATGGATCATCGCCTGCGCCAGCTTGCCCAACGCAATCTTGCCTTCGGGAATCAACACGAAACAGGCAATGCCGGCGCGCGCGGCATAAGCCGCGGCCGCGGCCGACGTGTTCCCCGTGGAGGCGCAAATGATTGCGCGACTGCCCTCTTCCACCGCCTTGGTGACCGCCATGGTCATGCCACGGTCCTTGAATGAGCCGGTGGGATTCAGGCCTTCATACTTGACATAAATATCCACACGCTTGCCCAGCTCACGCGGGATGTTATTGAGCCGTATTAAAGGTGTGGCGCCTTCACCGAGGCTGATAATGCGGGTGTCATCCGAGACCGGCAAGCGGTCGCGGTATTTGTCGATAAGGCCGGTGTAACGAGATCCGAGGTTCATGGTTGTTAAAAAAACAATTTATACAGGATTAACACGGTACAACAGTGCGGGCAGGATTGAAACAGGATTAACAAGATTAAAGATTTCAGGAGAATTAATCCTGAAAAATCCTGTCAATCCTGTCCAATATTATTTCCAGTCCGGGTTCAGGTGCTCAAGACGGATGCGCATTACTTTGCCCTTGATGGCGTCAAGTTTTTCAATGCGCGAAATCGCGTCGTTCATATTCTTTTCCTTCACGCGCTGGGTGAGGATGATCACGGGTACCGTCTCCTCACTCGCCTGCAATTCCTTCTGCAAGATGGCCTCGATGCTGATGCCCAGATCGGCAAGGATGCGCGTCACATCCGCCAGCACCCCGGGCTTGTCGAGCGCGTGCATGCGCAGGTAATACGACGTTTCCACGTCCTCGATCGGCAGGATTGGCAAATCCACCAGCGAGTCGGGCTGGAAGGCCAGATGTGGCACGCGCTGATTCGGATCGACGGTGAGCGTACGCACCACATCCACGAGATCAGCAACCACGGCGGAAGCCGTTGGCTCGGCGCCCGCACCCGCACCATAGAAGAGTGTCGGACCTACGGCATCGCCCTTGACCAGCACGGCATTCATGGCGCCTTCGACGTTGGCGATGAGACGGCGCTCGGGAATCAACGTCGGGTGTACCCGCATCTC
>CAYIQV010000308.1:0-2620 GCA_964365635.1 uncultured Acidiferrobacteraceae bacterium | reverse complement strand
TGCTTCATCTGATGATCCATTCGCTGTATTCCAACAAGGAAATCTTCCTGCGCGAGCTGATTTCCAACGCCTCCGATGCCGCCGACAAGCTGCGCTTCGAGGCGCTGACGGACGACGCGATGTACGAAGGTGACTCTGCCCTGAATATCCGGGTGGCCTATGACAAGAAGGCGCGGACGGTAATGATCACGGACAACGGCATCGGCATGAGCCGTGCCGAGGTCATCGATAACATCGGCACCATCGCCAAATCCGGCACACGCCAGTTTCTGGCTGCGCTCACCGGGGACAAGGCCAGTGACCTCAAGCTTATCGGCCAGTTCGGCGTGGGTTTCTATTCCGCGTTCATTATTGCCGACAAGGTCACGCTCACGACCCGTCGCGCCGGCCTTTCCCCGGAGCACGGGGTGCGCTGGGAGTCGGACGGCAAGGGCGAATACGCCATCGAAACCTGCGAGAAGAAGTCACGCGGCACGGAAGTAACATTGTACCTGCGCGAGGGCGAAGACGAATTCCTCGACGGCTGGCGGCTGAAAGCGATTATCCACAAGTATTCCGATCATATTACCTTGCCCATCCTGATGAAGCAGGAGGACAAGAACGAAGACGAAACCGTCAACAAAGCCTCGGCGCTGTGGGCGCGGCCAAAAAACGATATCAAGCCTGAGGAATACGACGAGTTTTACAAACATGTGGGTCATGATTTCGAGGCGCCGCTGGCGCATGTGCACAGCCGGGTCGAGGGCAAGCAGGAATATATTTCGCTACTTTATATTCCACAACGCGCGCCATTCGACCTCTGGGACCGGGAAAAGCGCCACGGCATCAAGCTGTATGTGAAGCGCGTGTTCATCATGGACGACGCCGAACAGTTGATGCCGAATTACCTGCGCTTTGTGCGCGGGGTGATCGATTCGAACGACCTGCCGCTCAACATTTCGCGCGAGATCCTGCAACACAACAAGGATATTGATGCCATTCGCCATGGCTCGATCAAGAAGGTGCTGGACCTGCTCGATGACATTGCCGGGAAGGATAAGGATAAATACGCCAAGTTCTGGGGCGAATTCGGATGTGTGCTGAAGGAGGGCGTGGTCGAGGACACGGTCAATCGCGAGCGCCTCGCCAAACTCCTGCGCCTCTCCTCAACGCACGCCGACCTGGCGACGCCCGATGTGTCGCTGGCCGATTATGTCAGCCGCATGAAGCCGGAGCAGGACAAGATTTATTACATCACGGGCGATACCTTCGCTGCGGTGAAAAACAGCCCGCATCTCGAAATCTTCCGTAAGAAAGGCGTCGAGGTGTTGCTGTTGCACGACCGGGTCGACGAGTGGGTCGTGATGCACCTCACCGAGTTCGACGGCAAGCCTCTGCAATCGGTGGCCAAGGGCGCACTCGATCTGGGCAAACTCGAAGACAAAGAGGAAAAACAACAGCAGGAAAAGGTTGCCGCCGAATACCAGGGCCTGATCGAGCGAACCAGGAAGATTCTGGAAGGGCAGGTCAAGGACGTGCGCCTGACCTATCGCCTGACGAATTCACCGGCGTGCCTCGTGTCCGACGAGCACGACATGGGCGCGAATCTGGAGCGCTTGCTCAAGGCCACCGGTCAGAAGGTTCCGGTCTCCAAGCCGATTCTTGAAATCAATCCGGAGCATCCGATCGTGATGCGCTTGAAGATCGAGGCGGATGACAAACGTTTCGAAGACTGGACCCGCCTCTTGCACGATCAGGCGCTGCTCGCCGAAGGTGGTGAACTGGAAGACCCGGGCAATTTCATCAGCCGGCTAAATGATCTATTACTCGATTTGATGAAGTAGGCGTACCCACCGGATGGTGTAAAGACAGGTTTTCTGATCCGGTTGGCGTGCCATGTTGGCTTATCTTTAATACATTTCACATTTATAAAATGTGCCTTGCTGAAGCATGGAGAATGCTGTTTTACCCGTCTGTGGCTTGTAGGAAAAAACATACACATGTCGTATCTGCCACACACGCAGTACAAGAAACATTGTATTTCTGCCTACGGGACCAATTCTTGAGCTGAATTGTTCTAACTGTCGGTCTAGTCTGGCCGACTGTCAGGCGAAGGTGGCTATACTTGTATTTTTCTTTATTCTTCTTCCTAATAGCCGGACGCCCGCGCAAAGGATTCGCTAGCAAGTCGCGGGGTGAGCCATCGGTACGTTCTCATGTTCGGCTGTTTTACACGCAAGGAGGTTTGCATGAGCGACACGTTACGAGCAACGAAGCTGGGTGCGGGCCATAAACCCGTCACGGGCGAGACAGGAAAGGAGTCAGCGGAGGTGGCCGAGGCCATCAAGGCGCTCCAGACGCAACTCGCCGATCTACGCAAGATCGTCCGGGCGGCAAAGTCGCCGGAAGATATCAACGCCATACCCGAACGTCGTCAGTAATTCTCTCAAGTCTTTCCTTAAAAAAAATAACTGCCGCTGTTGCTGCAACAGGTTTAACGCATTACCGGTTGTACCGTTTTGCACCTATTGCCCATCCTTGGCTCCCAGTGCCAAGGATGGGTGTGTGGTTGCACGATCAATAGTCAGGGAAGCTCTGAACAAGCCTCCCGTTCGCCCTGAGCTTGTCGAAGGGTGAACGG
>CAYIQV010000307.1:0-2621 GCA_964365635.1 uncultured Acidiferrobacteraceae bacterium | reverse complement strand
CTACTTGGGACACAACCCGCTCGGTGGGATAATGGTCCTCGCCTTGCTCGCCAGCCTGCTCGCCACCGGCATCACCGGATACCTGCTTCAGGAAGCGGAAGAAGGATCGATGGCGCTAACGATGCCAGCCTCAATGACCAACACGGTAAACTTCGTCAGCAACACCTTCGCCGATGCAGACGATAACGGGCACGAAGACGGCAATGAGGTACTCAAGGAAATCCACGAACTCTTCGCCAACTTCACGCTGTTACTCGTGGTCGTACATATCGCGGGCGTCATCGTCGAGGGTCTCATGCATCGGGAAAATCTCGTTCGCGCCATGATTACGGGGCGCAAACAGCTTTGATATTGCACGCACCGGAGGCATAGCGCCTGATCGGAATTATCCTTTCGGTCTTTCTGGGATTGGCGGGAGACGCAGGCCGATTCAACCACGGCCGGCTTAAAACGGCTCCTCCGTCAGCGGTTTCGGATGCGAGATGGCGTAACCCTGGGCGAAGTTCACACCCAATTCCCTGAGCTTCTCCAGTATTTCTTCGGTCTCCACAAACTCCGCGATGGTCTTAATTCCCATCACCTGCCCGATGCGGTGGATCGCATCCACCATCGCGCAGTCCGTGGGATCCGCCAGATTGCGCACGAAGGTGCCGGTGATTTTCAGATAATCCACGGGCAGGTTCTTCAGGTAAACGAACGAGGACATGCCGCTGCCGAAATCGTCGAGCGCAAAACGGCAACCCTTGCGGCGCAGGGCCAGCATGAACTCCATGGCCCGATCCAGGTCGGCGATCACCGCGGTCTCGGTGATTTCGAAGCAAATCGCCTGTGGGGGGACATGATACAGCGCAAACTGCTCGTAGATGAAATCCAGGAAATGCTCGTCGCCGAGAGAGGCGCCGGACAGATTAACCGCGTAACCATGGCATGGTTTCGCCAGGCTGCCACAGCGGCTTTTTCCAAACTGGACAAAGGTGTTGCGGATAACCCAGCGGTCGATGGCCGGCATCAGATTATAACGCTCCGCCGCGGGGATGAAGGCCGTCGGTGGAACAATCTCCCCGTTTTCATCCAGCAGCCGTAAAAGAATCTCGCAACACGGATGAGAACCATCGTCCACCGTCAACGGCAGGATTTTCTGGTGATACAGGCGGAAACGGTTCTCTTCCAGGGCCCGGTTAAGGCGCGCGACCCACTGCATTTCGCCATGGCGGCGCATCAGCTCGGCGTCGCCGGGTTGATACAACTGCACGCGGTTGCGGCCCTTGTCCTTGGCGGTATAACAGGCGGCATCGGCCTCGCTCATGATATCCGCCACGCTCACACTCTCCGGCGTAATCGGAACCACCCCGATGCTCGCGCCAATCTCGAATACCTTGCCCTGCCAGCCGAAACGGAAATCCCTGGTGATGTGGCACAGATCCTCGGCGATGCTCGCGGCCATCTCGATCGGGCAGACCTCGAGCAACACACCGAATTCATCGCCGCCCAGGCGCGCGAGCGAATCGTGCTCGCGCATCCGCGCCTTGAGCAGCGGCGTCAGTTGCCGCAGCAGCCGGTCGCCCGCGGCATGACCGCAGGTGTCGTTGATCACCTTGAACTGATCGAGATCGAGATAACACAGCGCGTGCTGCTTGCCCTCATTCCTGGCGCTCTCCAGCATCTCCAGCAGCCGGCGCTCGAACTCGCGCCGGTTGATGAGCCCGGTCAGGGCGTCGTGGGTGGCCTGATAAGACAGCAGGTGCGGCATGTTGCGCGACTTGGTGACGTCATAGAACACCATTACCGCGCCGACCACGTTCCCTTCGCGGTCACGCACGGGCGCCGCCGAGTCCTGGATAATGAACTCCTGGCCGTCGCGCCGGATCAATACGGTATTGTTCTCCAGGGAAATGATACGGCGCTCCTTCAAACAGCGCTCGATGGGATTGGACTGCGGTTCGCGTGTCGAGCCGTTGACGATGTTGAAAACTTCTTTCAGCGGCCTGCCGGTTGCCTGCGCGGTGCTCCAGCCCGTCAGGTCCTCGGCAATGGGGTTGAGGTACTCCACCCGCGCGAGCGCATCGGTGGTGATCACGGCGTCGCCGATGGAATGCAGCGTCACTTCCGCGAGCTCTTTCTGGTGGAACAGGGCATTGGTAACCCGGATCACCCAGATCAGGATCAAAACCGTCAGCAGCGCGCTGGCGCCAAATATGCCGGCATAGAGGATCAGCCCGCGCATGCTGCGTTTTTCGTCCTGTCCCGCCTTCTCTTCGATCATGGCCGAGGAGGCCCGCATCACTGCCAGAACGGAGCCGATGGCGCCGGTGGCCGAGTCGAACCACTCCTTGGACGTCAGGCGGTAATCGCCGCGGCGGGCGGCCTCATACACCGACGCACGCACCGGATCGAAACGCCCAAAGAAATTCCGCTCCATCTCGTCGATGGCGCGAACGATGCGCGGGTCGGTTTCGGGAAGGGTTTTCAGGGCGGAGATGCCCCGCAGGTTGTGCTCCACGATGCCGCGGAATGACCTGAGGTCCGCGAGTATGTCGTCGGGGACCGGTCGCCCGGCGCTTACGTAATAGGCGAGGATGCCGCGCTCGAGCCCGGCGTGTTCGCTGATGAACCAGATGCGT
>CAYIQV010000306.1:0-2628 GCA_964365635.1 uncultured Acidiferrobacteraceae bacterium | reverse complement strand
CTCCTATAATGAGACATGGGTCCCAACAGAGGGTAAAGAAAGGACAAGGCTGAGCCGGGCACCACAGCAAAATCCAAGGCAAGCAGCAGAGTGCTGTGCTACAACAGAATGCTGGAACGGCAACGAATGCATAGCCAACCAAAGAAACAAGCCATTGGAGCAGCCTACAGGAGACAGCCGCTGCATTGACGGCGAATGGAAAAGAGCCAGCCTTAAATGCGCACCTGACGGCGAGCCGTGCGGATACTGCGGAGAAGAATCACAATGCATGATCAACCCGCTTTCGCAGAGCATCCAAACCCAATGCGCAAATTCCGGGGACTATTCGGGAGACAATTACTGCGACAACGGCGCCTGGTCAACAAGAACAAAATTGCTGGCATTAAAATTGCTTGCAATGAAATCTTCCGGCAACGACTTTACATTGTTCTGCGATGACAAGGACAACACACTGAACAATCTTGTTTATGTCACAGACTCAGGAGAGCTCGCTTCAGGCATAATCGCAAACCTCAATGCAAACAATTTCTGCATACTTAAAGCAGGGAACAAGATTGTTGTCGGGACGTCCCTAAACAGCGACATAGCTCAGATTAGAGGCGGCTTCAATATTTTTGGAATTACAAGCTGCAACAATGCAAGAGACGACAACAGCTATTATTCATGCGACGGCACAAACAGGGTATGGTACAACAAGAAGCTGAAAAGCCTGATTTACAGCGCGGCTTCTATATCTGTAACTTCGGCGCAGGAGCAGCCGTCATCGCTTTCAGATGCGATAAAAAACATAATCGACAGGATAAAGGCATTGATAACAAACCCGCCGTTTGATGAATCTTATGTAAACTCCATCAAAAAATTTGACAAGATATACCTTGCCAAGCAGGGATCAAAAACTGTCAGAGGAGCGCTGGAGGGCAAGAGCTTCAAGAATGCTGTCATAGAATACGGCGGATTTGACAACACAAACATATGCGCATATACAGACAGCTTCAACAGGGCAGGCGGCCATTCCCTGTCTGGAATCTCATGCAGAAAAGAAGGCAGCAGCTATTACGTTCTTGTGCAGGGAAGCCAGCTCGCAAGCCTTAATCCGGAAACCATCTGGCCTGACCTGACTGCAAAATTAAGGTTAAGATGAAAATCAAAGCACTTAAATCGCAAATTACCATGATCATGATAATGGGAATAGTGCTGTTCATATCTATAGGGATAATCATGTACCTGTCAAAAACCTCAGTCAAAAAATCAGTGCAATCCGCAGAAAAGAAAATCCAGACAACGGCGCTGGAAACGCAGTCTATCAAGGGATTTGCCGCAAACTGCCTTGACAAGCTCTCAAAAGACGCCTTGGTTCTGCTTGGAAAGCAAGGCGGCTACATATACACAGCCCAGGGAGGGACTATTGTACCTTTTTCAGATTCGGACGAAGGAGTGATTTTTATCAAAAACAACAATGCAAACGCAGCTTACAACATAAAGCCTATTCAACTGAATGCGCCTCTGCCATTCTACACAGTAATTCCAGAATATCCATGGAGAAAATTTCCATACGGGCCGGTAAATCCGGACATAAAAACATTTAACGGAATATTCGGGGCAAACAGCATGCCGCCCCTGAATGCATCCCACGGGCCGCATTCCATACAGATGCAAATAGAGACTTTTATCGACGCAAACATGGAGAAATGCCTTGATTTCAGCATATTTGCGAAAGAAGGATATGACATACAAAAAACAAAAAGCAAAACAAAAGTCTTCATAGGGGCAAGAGATGTAAGCATAGTTTCAGAAATTCCTCTGAAGGCAACAAACATAAAAACGCAGGAAAAATCAGAATTTAAGGAGTTTTCTACAGTATTAAACATAAGATTGGGCGAGATGTATTATTTCATCAAGGAAATCATTGATAAGGATATAAGTGATATAACATTTAATATTCAAGACGCTGCAAACAATAAAAATTATTTCAGCATAAAAGTTTCAGAAAATACATACCAAAAAGACGATATTATTTCAGTCAAAGACCAGCAGTCAATTATCTACGGCCAGCCCTTTGTGTATGTTTTTGGAAGAAAAAACAGGGCGCCAGCGCTTTATTACATAAAAGATGAAGTTATTGAATTTAATCAGGGAGATCAAATTGATGAAGATGATATTTTTCGGGATTCAGAGCGAGAAGCAGTTGATCCTGCAGTTGGCACCTGATTCCCACGCTATGATACGGATCGCGTCAGCAAGGCCTCCGCGGGGCACCATTTCCTCTATGACTACTATCTGAGAATGCGCGTCCAGCATCGCGCGGATACCCTCACTGTCAAGCGGTTTGATCGTGTGTGCTGAAACTACAGAAACTGATTTGCCACACTGTTCATATTCCGTTGCGAGGTCAATGCCCATCTTCAGGATGGGGCCATAGCCGATGATGCACACGTCCTTGCCGCGCCGCAGGTAACGCAGCTTGCCGTACTGGAATGGTTCCGATATCTCTGTCGAAAGCTGAGGCTCCCCCGCTTTACCGAGTCGCAGATAGACCGGTCCTTCCTCTTGCTCGATGCACCAGTGGGTAGCAGAACGAGTTTCTTCTGGATCGCATGGCGCTATCACCCGAAGATTAGGCACGGCACA
>CAYIQV010000305.1:0-2633 GCA_964365635.1 uncultured Acidiferrobacteraceae bacterium | reverse complement strand
CCTTCGCGTCTTTGCGTCAAATAATCATAAACTAAATTTTCACGCGGCCGCCGGTTTCGCGGTCATCAGCGGTTTCTCCCCTTTGTATTCGACCTTCTGGCATTCCAGAAAAATGCGTTTGTCGCAGCGTTCGCAAATGGAGCGGTCGAGGCGGCCAAAGATGCTCGTGATGGCATCGACTTTGGTGACAAAAATATTTTCGCCGCCGAGTTGCTCGACAAACTGGCCGCGTTTGAGAATGCCGCAGACCTCTTCCTTTACCTTGCTTAAATAAATTCCGCCACCCACGGCACGCCGGCGCTTGGCTTCCTGCACCAGCATTTCGGCGCCGCCGATATCGATGAAGTTGATGCCGTTACCGATGATCAGGAGATGTTTCTGGCCGGGGTTCTGCATCGCCAGCCGCTGGAATTCGTTTTGCACGTGGTCCACGGCGCCGAAAAACAGGGAACCGTCCACGCGCACGATCTTGATCTGCGGGCACTCGGGCAGATTCGGATCGGTGACCATGTGCCGCCCCGGCGACTCGGGGTCCGGCACGCGGGTAACAATGCCCGGCCGCGAGGTGCGGATGAGGTAAATGACGAGTGACAGCATCACGCCGACATAGATGGCGAATTCAAGTTCCACAAACAGGGTAGCGAAGAAGGTGGTCAGCAGTACCGAAGTCTCGCGTTTGCTGGTGCGCAGGATGCCGGCGATGTGATGAAAGTCGATCAGGCGGTAGGCGACGATCAGCAGGATACCGGCCATGGCGGCGATCGGCAGGTGCGCGGCAAGCGGCGCGACCGCGAGCAGGATCAGCACCAGTGCGCCCGCGGCGAAAATGGCGGCCATCGGCGTGACCGCGCCGGCGGTGTAGTTGATGCCGCTGCGTGTGAAGGAGCCGGAGGCGGCATAGCTCGAGAAAAAGCTGCCGATGATATTCGACAGGCCCTGCCCCATGAACTCCTGGCTGCCGTCAATGCGCTGGCCGGACTTGAGCGCGACGGATTTAGCGATGGAAACGGCCTCGACGAGGCCCAGCATGGCGATCGCCAGCGCACCGCTGCCGAGCGCCTTGATCGACTTCAGCGACAGATCCGGGGCGGAAAAGGGAGGTAGATGCGCCGGCAGTTGGCCGATCAGCTTGATACCCTTGGTTTCGTAGGCGAGCAGCGCCGCCAGCAGGCTGCCGATGATCATGGCGAACAGCATCCCGGGCCAGCGTGGCTTGTAGCGGATGAACAGCACACCGCTGATGAGCGTGACCATGGCGATGGCGGCGACATAGGGGTTGGCGTTATGAAACTGGAGAAATATATCCTGCCAGGTGTGCAGGAACGATTCGCCCGGCGGAATGCTGATTCCGAAAAAATGCTTGAGTTGGCTCGTGGCGATCAGAACCGCGGCACCGGCGGTGAAGCCGATCACGACGGAGTGCGAGACAAAATTGACCAGCGCCCCCATGCGCGCCAGACCCAGCGCGAATTGATAAGCGCCCGCGAGGAACGTGAGCGTGAACACCATGCTGATGTATTTGGCACTGCCGGGTTCGGCGAATTTCGACACGGTGGCGAACACCACGATGGAGATGGCCGTGGTGGGGCCCGAGATCAGATGGCGCGAGGAACCGAACAGGGCGGCAATGACGGGCGGCACCATGGCGGTATAGAGACCGTAGACCGGTGGCAGGCCGGCGATCAGGGCGAAGGCGACACCCTGCGGGAGCACCACGACCGCACCGGTAAAACCGGCAATGAGGTCGGCCTTGAGTGACTCCCGGTTGACCCGGGGCCACCAGCGAAGAGAAGGAAAAAGCCGCGCCCAGAAAACGTTACATTGGGGTGCAGCGTCACTGAGCATGGGCTGGTTCGCGGGTACGGGAAATGGGAACGGTGCTGATTATAATATTTTCCGCCGTTTTTTCATACGTTTTTTCATATTTTCCGGGATGGCGGGTTAGGAAAGCCTTCAAAGTCCCCGTATAATTGTGCGCTCCGATTCCGCATCAGGCCAGGACCCATGCTCAAGGCGATCAACGCCATTTTCAACGACCCCGCCGCACGCAAGCTGTTTCTCAAGCTCCGCTACGTGTTGTCGGTAGTGTTTGTCGTGGTGCTCGCGCGCTACGCCGATGCCTCGCTGCTGTTGCCGGCGTTTGCGGTCTCGCTCGTGGGCGAGTTCATCCAGATCTGGTCCTTCGCGTCGCTTGTCAAAAACGACCAGCTCACCGCGCGCGGACCCTATGTGCTGGTGCGCAATCCGATGTACCTCGGGCGCTTTGTCATGATTCTGGGTCTCGTGCTGCTGCTGAATAATATTTACCTCACGGCGGCGTATTGCGTGCTTTATTATTTTTACATGGTCAACCGGGTGCAGCGCGAAGAAAGCCGTCTGGCGCAGATGCTGGGAGAGCCCTATCTCGATTACTGCCGGCGCACGAGCCGTTTCATTCCGTCATTCGCGGGACTCGCCAATCCGGCCGTCTGGTTTTTCCGCTGGGATGTGTTGCGCCGCAATAACGGCCAGTGGAACCTGCTGGCCATGTTGCTCGCCTACGCGGCACTGTATCTTTACATCTCCTATTGGCGATAGCCAACCTGCTACGGTGACAAAAGCGGGAGGCGTTTTTTCTGGCGTCGATCCAGCCA
>CAYIQV010000304.1:0-2637 GCA_964365635.1 uncultured Acidiferrobacteraceae bacterium | reverse complement strand
GTCGGCGGCATCGGAGGCGTTGGAAATCAGCTCCCGCAGGAAGATCTCCTTGTTGCTGTACAAGGAATGGATCATGAGATCCAGCAACTGCCGGACCTCGGCCTGGAATCCCAGTGTTTCTTTGTGCGTTTCGACTCCCATCATGAAACCCTCTGTTGTGTGGCGGATCTATTCAACGCGGAAATTTAGGGGCGCGGTTCCGGATTTTCAAGAACCGCGTCCGGGCCCCGCGAACCTGAAATATACGTGGCCACGTACCGTGCCGCCACGCATATTTATATATAATGTCCACCCCAGACCATGGATGCTCAGGATGATTGAAATTCGCCCGGCCAGGGAACGCGGCCACGCCAACCACGGCTGGCTCGACAGCTACCACAGCTTCTCCTTCGCCGATTACTACAACCCGGCACACATGGGCTTCAGTGTGTTGCGTGTCATCAACGAAGACCGGGTCACGCCCGGCATGGGCTTCCCGACCCATGCACACCGCGACATGGAGATCGTGAGCTACGTCCTCGAAGGCGCACTCGAACACAAGGACAGCATGGGCAACGGCTCGGTCATCCGCCCCGGCGACGTGCAGCGCATGAGCGCCGGCACCGGTGTGCGCCACAGCGAATACAACGCCTCGAAAGCTGATCGGGTGCACTTCCTGCAAATATGGATCCTGCCCAAATCCAACGGCATCGCACCGGGCTATGAGCAAAAGCATTTTTCGCCGGAAGACCTGAATGGCCGGCTGCGCCTCATCGCCTCACCTGACGGGCGCGACGGCTCGGTCATCATCCATCAGAATGCTTCCCTTTACGCCACCAAACTGGCAGATAGCGCCAGCGTAACCCATCCTTTCGCGCCAGGGCGCAAGGCTTATATCCATGTCGCGCGCGGTGAGGTAACTGTGAACGGTCAGGCACTCACGGCTGGAGACGGCGTAAAAATAGAAAAGGAAAACCAGGTCACCCTATCCACCTCCGGATCTGGTGAGGCGTTGTTGTTCGATTTGCCCTGATCGCCTTTCAGTTCACACATTGCGAGTCAACCATGTTAAATGAAAAAACAAACCGTGAGCGTTCAGTCTTGTCTGTGATCAACAGCCAGAGCACGCTGGAGGGTGGCGGGTTCCCGGTCAGAAGACCATTCCCGACGACACAGCGGTTGCAAGTCGATCCATTCTTGCTGCTCGACCATCTGGGCCCGGTCGCCTGGGGTCCGGGCGAAGGCATCGGCGCACCGGATCATCCGCATCGTGGCTTTGAGACAGTGACCTATCTCCTCTCCGGCGAAATGCAGCACAAGGACTCCGCCGGAAATGCCGGCACGCTGCGGCCCAGCGACGTGCAATGGATGACGGCGGGCGCGGGCGTGGTGCACTCGGAACTGCCGTCCGCAGATTTCATGCAAAACGGTGGCGTGATGCACGGGTTCCAGATTTGGGTCAACCTTCCTGCGCGCGACAAGATGATCCGGCCGCGCTATCAGGACATTCCGGCCACGAGCATCCCCGAGGCGGTGAGCGCGGACGGGCGCACCAAAGTGCGGGTGATCGCCGGCACCGCCATGGGTAAAAGCGCCGTCATCGATACGCGCACGCCGATTCTTTATCTGCATTACACCCTGCAGCCCGGCGGGGCCGCCGCGCAGGAGATCCCGGCCGGCTACAACGCGCTGGTGTATCTCATCGCCGGCGAAGTGCTGGTCGGCGCCGAACGTCGCGCCGTGCGCGAAGGCCAGATGGCCCAATTAACGGAGGGCGAAGGCGTTTCGCTGGCCGTGGATGCACAGGCGATGACACCGGCCAATTTGCTGCTGCTCGCCGGGCAACCGCTCAACGAACCGGTGGCACGCTATGGACCTTTCGTCATGAATACCGACGAGGAGATTCGTCAGGCGGTTCGCGATTACCAGCAAGGGCGTATGGGGAAAATCGATTTCTGAGATGGCGTCCGCCCCGGTAAGTCCGGCTTGAATTCACGCTGGCACGACGGAATACCGGCGCTTTTCCTCAAACATCCCCATAACGATATGATCTGACGAGCGGAATTAACGCCCGCCTATTCCGGTCTATACTTGTAGCTACGTGTTGAGCACGACATCGAAAGGGACATCACCGTGAGCACTTCTGGAATCTATAAAATACCTTGCCCCGCATGCGGGTCGCTTGTCCCCACCGGCATCGACCGCTGTGAGTGCGGCTACGCGTTTGAATCGGGCACGGCACTGCCCGAGGACCTGGCGCTTCAGGAAGAAGAGATGTTCGAGGCCTATATCAACGCGCGCGCGGAACAAGCCATTGCCAGCGTCGAGTCGGCTCGCGTCACCTTGGCCGCCGATCCGAAAAATACCGATAAGGCTTCATGCCTCCTGAAAACGGTGCAGCAGGCCTTGATTCTGCGTGATGAGCGGGATGCGCAAGCCGCCAAAATCATCGAGGCGAGACGGATAGCCTTGGCGGCGCGCGCTAAACTCGATTCCACTGGCACAGGCGATAACGCCGCGGCCATACCCGAAACGGAAGCTGCCACCGAAGCCCCGGAGGCGTTCAAAGCGCGACAGGCCGACCGGGCCAAGAATATCATGCAGGCGTTTGCCAACACCCAAACCCGCGAATGTCCCTGTTGCCATACCATTCTTCCT
>CAYIQV010000303.1:0-2671 GCA_964365635.1 uncultured Acidiferrobacteraceae bacterium | reverse complement strand
GAGCGTGTGCTCGATGCCTGTGCCGCCCCCGGCGGCAAAACCGGGCATATTCTGGAACGCACACCCGGCCTCGCGGAACTCGTGGCGCTCGATCAGGACCCCGATCGCGTGGCCCTGATTGATCAGAACCTCGTGCGCCTGGGGCTCACCGCCCATACCGTGACCGCCGATGCCGGCGCGCCCGTGGACTGGTGGGACGGCCGCACCTTTGACCGCATCCTGCTCGATGCCCCGTGCTCGGCCACCGGCGTGATCCGCCGCCATCCCGACATCAAGGTGCGGCGCAAGCCTGACGATTTAAATAAACTCATCGAGACCCAAGCCCGGTTGCTGGATCGGCTGTGGCCCTTACTCAAGCCCGGAGGTAAGCTCTTGTATGTGACCTGCTCGATCCTCCCGGCCGAAAACGAAAATCAGATGCAGGCATTTGTGGTGCGCCACCCGGACGCCACCGTGGCGGAGCTGCCGCTGACGGCGGGGATCCCGCGTATCATCGGGCGACAGATTCTTCCGGGAGAACAAGGCATGGACGGGTTTTACTATGCGTATATCCATAAAAACTGATTGGCGTCGTTCCCTGCTCACGCTGCTGGCGCTGACACTCGCCAGTGCGGCGGTGGCGGAGTTCACAATCCCGGACGTAAAACCAAAATTTATCGGTCAGTCACTCCTGCTGGATGGCAACCTGGATCTCGGTTTGACCACGAAGGTGGAAGAAGCGCTGTCCAAGGGCATTCCGCTCGAAGTCATCGTCGACATACGGCTGCATCAGCAACGCCGCTGGCTGTGGGACAAAAATGTGGCCAGCTGGACGCTGCGCCGGCGTATCCAGTATCACGCCCTCTCCGGCCAGTACCTCGTCAGCACCGGTGAATCCGGCACCGACCCCAGCGAGAGCTTTATCACCCAGCTGGATGCGCTGAAACAGCTCGGCGTCTTCAGCGACTTCCGCCTGGCGCTGCCGGAGGCGCCAGTCGGGGGCGATTACTTCATCGAGATGCGCGTCAACCTCGACATCGAAGCGCTGCCGGCGCCGTTGCGGCCGGTGGCCTATACCTCGCTCGCCTGGCATCTCAACAGCGGATGGACCACATGGAAAGTAGCGCACTGAACCGCTACGTCACCCGCTATGTCACCGGGGTGACACCCCTCGCCGTGCTGTCGGTGGTGCTGATCGCCTCACTGCTCATGATGAACGCGGCGACCCAAAACTCGGCGCTCTTCGGACGCCTGTACTCGGTGCTGCTGCTCGTCAACATCCTCGGCATCGTGCTGTTGATTGCGCTCATCCTGCTCAACCTGTTCCACCTGATCGAGCAGTACCGCGCCCGCGTCATGGGCACGCGCCTGACCGCGCGCCTGCTGGCCATGTTTGTCCTGCTTGCGGTGCTGCCGGTGTCGGTGGTGTTCTTCTTTTCCATCCACACCCTCAACCGTGGCATCGACAACTGGTTCGACGTGCGCATCGAGAAGGCGCTCGACGATGCCCTGCTCCTGGGCCGCAGCGCGCTCGATGCGCTCAAGCAGGATCTGGTCAAGAACACCCAGGACATGGTCGCGGAACTGGAAACGCTGCCGGCGCGGCAGCGGGCCGGCGCACGGCGCTCGGAGCTGTCGGTGCTCAACGCCCTGCGCGAACAATACGGCATCACGGAACTGACGCTCTTCACCCAGGACGGCAAGATTATCGCCTCGAGCAGCGAGGCCAACCTCGACGCGACCACGCTGATTCCCGACCGTCCGAGCGACGCCATCCTGGCCCAGATCCGCCAGCGCCTGAGCTACGCCAACCTCGACGTGGTCGGCAAATCCGGCATGCGCCTGCGCGTAGTGATGCCAGTGCAGGCGCGCGAGATCGGCGCACCGGTGCGCGTGCTGCAGGTGTTGCAGGCGCTGCCGGCGCGTTACGCCAAGCTCGGCGAGAGCGTGCAATCGGCCTTCGCCGAATACGAAAAACTCGTGTACCTGCGCGGACCGTTGAAGTTCGGCTTCACACTCACGCTCTCCCTCATCGCCCTGCTCACGTTGCTAATTGCGGTATGGCTGGCAATATTTTCCGCACGACGCCTGGTGGCTCCGATCCGCGAGCTAGCCGAGGGCACGCGCGCCGTCGCGGCCGGCGACTATCGCACGCGCATACCCGTGACGAGCCACGACGAAATCGGCATTCTGGTGGAATCCTTCAACGACATGACGCACCGCATCCACCGGGCGCAAGTCCAGAGCAAACGCAGCCAGCAGGAAGCAGAGATCCAGCGCGCCTACCTCGAAACCGTATTAGGCCATCTGTCGTCCGGCGTGCTCACCTTCAACCAGCGTCTGCTGTTGCGCACCCACAATCCCGCCGCCGGGCAGATTCTCGGCGCCGACCTCAAGGACGCCGAACGCAAATCGCTTTCCTGGATCAGTGAGCATCATCCGGCACTGCATGCGTTCGCCGAGGCCATCAGCCAGGCCGCGAGCGCGGGCCAGGCGGTATGGCGCGAGCAGATTCAGATCACCTCGAACAACCACTCGCGCATCCTGATGTTGCGCGGCACCCAGCTGCCCTCGTGGCGCGGCAACCGCGGCGGCTACGTCGTGGTGTTCGACGACATCACCGCCCTCATCCAGGCGCAGCGCGACGCCGCCTGGGGCGAGGTGGCGCGGCGCATGGCGCACGAGATCAAGA
>CAYIQV010000302.1:0-2677 GCA_964365635.1 uncultured Acidiferrobacteraceae bacterium | reverse complement strand
CGCGATCGATCTGCGGCGGCGGCTTGGCGACGCTGGTCTTGTCGCCGGAGAGCAATCCTGCGCGAAAACCGGGTGTTTCTTCCATCGGCGCGACAATGGTCAAATCCGAAGCTTTCATACTGATAACAATACCCAACCCGCCGAACTGACCTGCCGTGTCGTCCTTCATATCCGTAAACATTTCACGATCCATGAATTGGCTATGAGGATCCAGGGATTGCAACATGCCGCGCAAAGCGCCATAGATTAAGTCCTCGTAAGAAGTTTTATCCACATCCACATAATGCGCCCGAATTTGTTCGATCACTTTGGTAAAAAGCGCAATTTTTTCATAGGCGTCATCGCGCTCGGAGTTCGCCGATTCCTGCGAATATAAACGCCCCCCCACGACAAAATTGGCCGTAAGCAACATGGCCAGAAAAAACCAACCCACACTTCGTCCAACTATTTTAATAGACATACACTCACTTCTTTTTGCCCTTGTTTTATAAGCAAATTTAATGCCATTACATAGTATCTTGTAACCATAATGGATGCAACTGTATAGCCCCCGATCCTCGGCTAATTTTCTGAAATCGCAAGAAAAGACGGTTGTCGCGCGGTTTTTCGCTTGACGTAGACCTATAGATATTCTATAGGTCGAAGTATGTCAGCACGACTACCCATTCTGCATAAGACACCGTTCGAGTTTGACCCCAGGCCCTTGGGGGAAGCCTCCAGTCCGCACGCAGGGGCGCTGAGTGTTTCGAGGGTGTTCCGTTCGCTACGGGTTCCCGATCGGATCGCCGCCAATCTGAAGTTGCGCAAACGCCGACGCGGTTTTGTCGAAGGGCAAATGATCGAATCGCTCGTGGTGCTCCAGGCGATTGGCGGGGAGAGTCCCGAGGACATTCGCCTGATCGCCAACGATCCGTGTCTGGAACGCGGGTTGGGCTATCGGCCACCCAAAGCCACTGCGGTGCGGGAGTTTCTTGATCTGTTTCACGATGAGGATTTGCTGGATCTGCGACCGGCCCGGGAGCAACAGAAAAGTTTCATTTTCCCCAGCACTCAGTCGGTGCAGGCCTTGCAGTCCGTGTTGATGGGAACCGTCCGGGAGATCGCGCAACGCTACGAGAAGCAAGGTCAGCCGCAGCGGATCGCCACCATCGATCAAGACGCCACGATTATTGAAAGCCATAAAGCGGCGGCGTTGCCGCATTACGAGGGAGGACGGGGATACCAGCCGATGGTGGCGGTGTGGGCAGAGGCGGACCTGGTGGTAGCGGATGAGTTTCGCGACGGGAACGTACCGGCGCGACAAGCGCCATTGACCTGCGCGCGGATGGCGTTTGAGACGTTGCCCGCGAGTGTAACGCAACGGTATTTTCGGGGGGATTCGGCGTGTCACGAGAAGGACTTGCTGGATTGGTTGAAGCATCCGGCTCGCGCGGAAGAGCCGGGAGGGCGGATTGGATTTGCGGTCAGCGCGGTGATGAGTGAGGAGTTGGCCCAGGCGATTAAAGAGGTGAGCGAAAAGGAATGGATGACGTTTGCGACGGAAGCCGATGGAACGCGGCGACAATGGGCAGAGGTAGCGTTTGTGCCCGGGGAGAAGATCGAGAAAAAGAACAGCCAACCCTTGCGGTATGTAGGCTTGCGCCTGTTGAAGGCACAGGGGGTGTTGTTGGCCGATGGGAGTGATCGGATGCATCACGCCGTGGTGACGAATTTGGAATGGGACGGGGCACGGTTATTGGACTGGCATCGGGAGAAGGCGGGGACGATTGAGCATGTGCATGACGAGGTCAAAAACGGCTTGGGTGGCGGACATATGCCGAGCCAGCATTTTGCGGTGAATGCGGCGTGGTTGAAGGTGACTCTCTTGACGTACAATCTGGTCAGCGCGATACGGGGGTTGTGTTTGGAACCGGAGGAGAGGACCGTGCGAATGAAGAAGTTTCGGTTGTTGGTCCTGACGTTGGCTGGGCGGATGAATCGAAACAACTGCGTGATGCGGTTGCGGCTGTGTGCGCCGCCAGAGGCGCTGGTACGGATACAACGGGTGTGGGACGTCTTTGCGTTGCCCACACACGCCACATCTGCGAAAGCATTGGGAGGCCGGCCCTTCCGCTAGCAACCACAGTAATCGTGGACAAATTCAGTGTCCAACCCGCGCACTCTATAGAATGCTGCGGACGGATCGGTCTGACCACAACTCGGTCTCCGCCCATGTCTTACCCACAAAACACACCACAATAGGCATGTTTTAAAGGTTTTCTACCCACATTCCGCCACGCCACAAAGAGCAAAGCGAGGGATTGCCGCGCCGATACGCGCTTAGGCGATGATTTGGGTATAGCCCTGCGCCCTTTTACGGAATGGACCGCACGGCGTTCATCATTCATCCCGATTTGCCGAGCCTCAACGAAGATGCTATACTGACCGTTATGACGCATCACCAACCATCCGGCGAAAATAGCCATCCCAGCGCGCGTGGGGATTTGTACTTTAAACATCCCCCGAAAACACGCCATCGTCATACGCTAAACGGCGCGCCTGATTCTCAGGCCCAACCAGCAACCGCTTACTCGAAGCTGCCTAATCCGGTAAAACAAATGATCCGTCGCCATGTTCAAACTTCCCTATATTTTTTGTTGGGTATGGTTGTTCTTATGACCTCTGTGGTGGTGGGTTT
>CAYIQV010000301.1:0-2678 GCA_964365635.1 uncultured Acidiferrobacteraceae bacterium | reverse complement strand
ACGGCCGCTCGATGAACAGCGCCGCGCCGAACAGCACGAGCCAGAACGTCACGAACGGCCAGGAGCGGTTCCACACGCCGACCAGGAACGTGGTCTTGAACGGCTCGACTTCGGCCAGCTTCTCGGCCAGACCCATTGAGTAGAATGACACGCCGATCAATACAGCGAAGACGATGTATTTCATCCATTTGAGGCGCTCGTGCAGCCACAGCGGCGGTTGGTGCTGGAAGCGCTTCAGCCCGAGTTTGCCGGCGATGTTGTAGGCGATCTCGGTCAGTGCGCCATAGGGACAGAGCCAGCCGCAGAACATGCCGCGTCCCCAGAAGAACGTGGTGACCATGATGAACACCCAGAAGAGAAAAATGAACGGATCGGTGAGGAACAGCTCCCATTCCCACTTGAACAGGATCGAGTGGAACCAGGTGAGTACCTGGGTGATCGACGGCTGGGCCATGAGATAGAAACCGGCGAAGCCGATGCTGGCGAGCCACAGCGCGTATTTGGGGATCGATACCCAGCGCTTGTCCTTGCGGTTGGCGCGGCGCACGAGTGCCTCGCGCGAGGCATACATCACGGCCGCCGCCGCGAGCATCAGGGTGAATAACACGATCTCGACCAAGCGCGCGCGCCAGATTTCCAACCATAGCGGTACCGGCCGCTCATAGGCCGGCCGGCCGCCTTCAAGATACCGGGCTGGCATCCAGATTTCACTGTCGAAGTTGGCGAAGGTCTTGGCGCCGGTCTGCTTGTCCACCTTGTTGGCGAGGTACACCAGGCTCCAAGGATAGGCCGGGCTGAAATGACTATTGCGGATGATAAAAATGCCGGATTCCTTGTAGGCCGGCGCGCCGGTGGCGTGGATGCCGTAGAGATTGAGGTAATCGGCGTCGCGGAAGGTGAAGCTGTCCATCTCCTGCGACACCTGGATACGGTCGTAGATACCGCCGCGCACGAAGCCGGAGCCCTTGAACGAGGCTACGCCGTTGGCGGCGATAAAAATCGCCTGTTCACCGGGTTTGAGGTCGGCCCTCAGGCGGCGGTAATTTTCCTCGCCCAGAATGCTGATGCCGATGTCCGGTGCGTCCAGGTTGCCGAAATACATGTCGATGTACGGTTCGCCGCCGGTGTCCACTCCGACATCCGGTCCGGAAACGGTGAGCCGGCTCACGCTGCCCTCGTCCACGAGCGTCTGCCAGTCGCGTGGACGTGTGGCCGGCAGGAATTTCGCCGGGGGCCGCAGCTTACCCTGGAGAATCCCGACCTGTTTGGCGATCTCATAGCCGCTACGCAAAATAACCTGATTCTCGGCGATCACAGTCACTGTCGCGCCGCTGATGGCGTCCACGCCGACGTAGCCGGCGCCCTCACGCGCCTTGCCGATCTCGATCTTGTCGCCGATGAATTTACCCAGATACTGCCCGGTGAATTTGGTCAGCTCCGACTCGGGAATGCCGACCAGCAGGATCGGTTCGCTGTGCTTGAGAATTTTTATGCCGGTGATGATGCCTTTCGTGTCCATGCCGATCAGCGTGACCACGGGCTTGCCGGAGTAGGCCGGGATGTCAACGATGTCGGTCGAGAGAAACACATAACCGACCAGCGTTTGCTTTCCGTCCACGCGCCGATAGGCATCGACGTAGACGGGCTGTCCCTTGCGGTTCGAGAAGGTTTCCGACCCCAGCAACACTTCGTGGCAGGGGACATAGGCGCAGAGATCCGGGTCGGTCGAGAGTTTTACCGGCAACGGTGCTTCGTAGGAGCTGGCGCAGGCGCCATGCAGGTATGAGAATGCCAGCAGCAGGCCGGTAAAAAAACGCAGGAACATCTTGGTGGATTGCATCAAGTCAGGATGGGTTGCTGTGGAAAATTGATACTCATTCTAACTGCTGATGCCATGACCAGGATTGACAGGGGTCAAATGGCCGCAGCGACACCTAGTGTGCCGTGGCGCTGGCCTGTTTTTCGTACAGGGTGACGAGTTTTTCGCATGCGGCCAGGACACGCTCACTCATGTCGGCGATCTTCGGGGCCGCGCGCATTTTCCCGGCAATATCCGACTTGGCCGTCAGCGCCGCTTGGTAGGCGCCCCATTCCCGATCCAGATGTTCGAGGGCCGCGCGCATTTCTGTACCGGTGTGCAGAGATATGCTCAGCTGATGCAGCCCCGATGCAAATTCCGCGCGCGCGTGGCTGAATTCCATTTGCGCGGCCTTACTGTTAACGCCCCACGCTTCGAATAGCCAGAACTTAGCCAGGCGCTGTGACAGCATCCGTTGCCGGCCGGCAATATTCACCAGCCGGTCAGCCGGAGAAACAGAGACTGCCTCGTAGGCAAGTGTGAGCCGGTGCGCGGCCATCTGTACGGTCTCACTGGTTTCGTAGAGGGTGGTGGCATTCCCAATCCCGGGTTTCGTGGTAAGCACCGACTTGTAATCCACCCATGTCTTCTCCAGCCGGGTCAGTGCGTCCTGTGTGCCTTGGTTTGGCACGAAACCGCGCAATTCGGCGAGCTGGTTTTCAAACTGGGAGAGGGATTCGGTCAGGATCGTGCGCGCCTGATCCGGGGTAATATCCATGCCCACCATGATCCAGGCCTGCGCCATGCGCTGCGACTTCATGCGCTGGCGCCCCTCTTTGTTGAGGGCCACGCTTACGGACATGGGTGCCGCCGCATGGGC
>CAYIQV010000300.1:0-2681 GCA_964365635.1 uncultured Acidiferrobacteraceae bacterium | reverse complement strand
CGCGCCGGATGTGCCGCAGGTCGAGGAGGCGTCGTGTTGAACGACGCGCAGACCGCGATCCGGTTCGCCCGCACACGGCAGCAGTTCGCCCGGCTGCGGCGGTTCGCGGCTGAAAACTTTTTTGAAAGACCTTCGGCGACGAATTTTTTACGCCTCGCTGATCTTCTGCGCACAACCGACTGTGGTGAAGTGCATCGTTTCCTCGGCACCGTCGCGTCGGTGGGGAGCTGGGCATGAAGGATAAACAAACCACGCTCGACCGGCTGCGCATGCTTCCACCTGAATTGTGCGAAGGCCGCACATGGCTGGTGTGGCGCGCACGACCCAGAGCGAACAGGACGGGCAAAATAGATAAGGTTCCGTATTACATCAGCGGTCAACCACGCAGCGGCACGCAAGGTACGCCGGCAGATGTCGCGGCACTGGCCTCATTCGACGAGGCGTTAGGGGCATTTGAACGGGGCAATTACTCCGGCATCGGCCGCGCCATGCTGGGCGGCGAGCTAACAGCGCTCGACTTCGACAAATGCATCAATGATAAAAACGAGATTGATCCAGCGAAGCGCGCGCTGGTCGAAGGGACATACGCAGAGAAATCCCCATCAGGACGCGGGTTGCGCGCGTTCTATCGCGGGAAACTGGAGGATGGGAAGAACCACGATGTGAACGTCGAGGTATTCCACGCGTCGGGCTTTGTCACCATCACCGGCGACCGGATAAACGGCGCGGACATCATCGAAATGCCCGAGGTGACACGGGCGCAGATCGTCACGCTGCTCGCAAAAAAGGAGCACTCGCCAAAAACAGATAGTGTGCGAGAACCAGCAAAGGATGTTGACTGGGAAACAGTGCGCGCGGCCCTCAAACGTATTCCAGCCGATGAACGCCCGCTTTGGTTAAGGGTCGGCGGCGCGCTGCACCACACCGATCAGAAAATAGGCCGCGAGGTGTGGGACGAATGGTCACAACAGTCAAACAAGTTTGACGCGCGCGATCAGAACGACACTTGGCAGGGCTTCAAGACCGACCGTGACAAACCTGCAACGCTTGAGACAATCTTCAAGCTGGCGCGTGAGCGTGGCTGGACGGCAAGCGGTGCCATTACCTATCGCTGCGTTGCGAACATCGAGGCGGAGGCTGTCAGATGGCTATGGCCCGGAAAAATCCCACGGGGCAAGATGACGGCCCTTGCAGGCGACCCCGGCTTGGGCAAGTCGCAGACCACGATCAGCATGGCGGCAATTACCTCAACGGGCGGCCAATGGCCCGTTGATCGTTCGCAATGCACGGCAGGAAGTGTCGTGATTCTAAGCGCCGAAGACGGTGCCGCCGATACGATCCGCCCGCGATTGGAAGCAGCGGGCGCGGAATTGGCGCGCTGCTATGTGATTGACGCGGTGCGCGAGGTCACCAACTCAGGCAACACCCAAGAACGCGGTTTCAGTCTGGATAAGGACGCCGCACGGCTCGGCATGCTGCTCGATGAGCTGGGAGACGTGGCACTCGTGATTGTTGACCCAATCAGCGCCTATCTCGGCTCGATTGATTCACACAACAATGCCGAGGTGCGCGGCTTACTCGCGCCGCTGTCCAAGATAGCTGATGAATACGGCGCTGCGCTGGTTATGGTGTCGCATCTCACCAAGGGCCAAAACGCCAAGGCACTGATGAAGATCATGGGTAGCTTGGCCTTCGTCGCGGCAGCACGCGCGGCCTATGTAGTTTGTCGCGACCCGGAAGATGACACACGGCGGTTATTCCTGCCGGTAAAAAATAACCTAGCACCGGATATCGAGGGGCTGGCATTCAAGGTTGAGGAGGTGACGCTGCCGGGCGGGATCGTCACGTCACGCATCATGTGGGAATCGGATGCGGTAACCACAACCGCTGACGAAGCTCTAGCGCCGCCGCGCGAGGGTGGGGAGCGAGCGCCCAAGCAGCGCGAGGCGGTGGATTGGCTGCGTCAACAACTGGCGAGTGGGGGGTTGCTTCAGTCCACTATCGAAGCGCGGGCGCAAACAGCCGGGCTGTCGATGGGCACCGTTCGTCTTGCTCGGAAAAAACTCAAAGTGCGTTCAACCAAGGCGCGTGGCGCAGGTGGCGCATGGTCATGGGCACTGCCGAGCGAGGGGGGTCAAGATGATCCGGAGTTTTGAAAGTAAGAAGCTAAGCCCTATCCCCTTACAAATGTTTAGCGCCTTTAGCGCCTTAGCTTCTTACAAAGAAGTTAAAGGTATTAAAGAAGATAAACATTCTTGCTTAAGGGGAGCTTTAGCATCTTACCCCCCTCGCCCCTGTGGGAGCGCGGCCCAGCAGGGGCTTTATTGCCCACGGGATAGCCAGCCTGCCCCAAAGTTAAATAAATCTGCCTATCTCGTTGAAGCCGAAGGGAACCCCCCGCCCCGAAAAAAGCGCGTCCCATATTTAAGCGGGCAGATAGCTACCAGACGCCCAGCGGGCGTCTGCATCATGGGGGTGCCCTATGACCGGTAAACCTGGCATGCAAGGCACCCAGCCCACGACCCCGCCCGAGCGGTTCGAGCCGGGCTTCATTGCCCGCACGGACATGCGTTTTGCGCTGCCCAAGCTGCTACGGGAGCGCCTACGCGCGCTCTGTACCGATCTAGGGGGCGAGGCTGCCTTGTCCTATCAGGAGCGCATCCTCGCCGAGCGTCGCGTCG
>CAYIQV010000299.1:0-2706 GCA_964365635.1 uncultured Acidiferrobacteraceae bacterium | reverse complement strand
GGTTCACCATTAAAACGGCGGGCGATCACGCCCAGATAGCTTCTTAAATCATTCACCGCGACGGCGGGAACCGGCGCGCCCCGGAATGCATATCCGTCGCCCGTCTCATACACAATGGCGCCGGCGCCATTGGCCACGGCATCGCCAATGAAATCACGTCCATCCGCGACCATTCCGGGCATGGCCACAAAAAGATCGCCGCGTTGAAGGCGGCGACTGTCGAGATGAATGCCATGCACTTCCCGGTCCTGGCTTGTTGGCACGTCGACGATGCCCTTGAGCAGCCCGCGCAGACGGATTCCGTTCGCTGCCGTCATTCCGCCACCCGCTCGTTTTTGACGGTCAGGATTTTCTGCTCGCTGCGCGGCGCATCGGGCGCTACATCGAGCAACCGCAACGCGCCGGCCATCACGCGCGAGAACACCGGCGCCGCCACTTCACCGCCGAAATATCCGCCCTGACGCGGTTCATCCACCGCCACCACCATCACCAGCCGCGGATCGGAGGCCGGCGCGAAACCGGCAAACCATCCGACATATTTTTCATCGGAATATCCTGTCGCGGTCAGCTTGCGCACCGTGCCCGTCTTGCCGGCCACGCGATAATCCGCCACCTGTGCCGCGGCGCCGGTTCCCTGGCGGCTGACGGCAAGTTCCAGCATCGACTGAATCCGGCGGGCAGTGGAAATCGACATGACGCGTTCTCCGGAAACAGCGCCATCGCGTCGCGTCATTGTCAGCGGCATTGTTTCACCGCCATTAGCCAGCACGGTATAGGCATGCGCCAGTTGCAGCGGTGTCACGGAAATTCCATAACCGAAGGAAATGCTCGCCTGTTCGACCGGTACCCAGTTCGACGAGGCATGCAGCAGGCCGCTAACCTCGCCCGGCAGTTTGATGCCGGACGGTTTGCCGAAGCCCACGCTCGTCAACATTTCCCACATGCTTTTCTTGTTCAGAGAAAGCGCGATCCTGGAGGCGCCGACGTTGCTCGACTTCTCGATCACGCCGGCGACCGTCAACACGCCGTAATTGTGCGTATCGCGGATGGTCCGATCGCCGACCTTGATGAGGCCTGGCGTCGTATCGATCACGGTGTTGGGAGAATATTTTCCGCTCTCCAGCGCGACCGCCACCGTGAACGGCTTGAGCGTCGAACCGGGTTCAAACAAATCCGTTACTGCGCGATTGCGGAAAGTCTGGCTGCGCAGATCGCCACGGTTGTTGGGGTTGAAATCCGGTTCGTTCACCATGGCCAGCACTTCGCCCGTGCGCGCATCCAGTACGATCGCGGAACCCGCACGGGCGTTATGCTGCTCCACCGCTAACTTCAGTTCACGATAAGCCAGGTATTGAATGCGCCGGTCAATCGAGAGCACAAGGTCCTTGCCCGGCTTGGGCAAGGCCACGCTCTCGGTAATTTCCACGGCGTTGCCCTGCAGATCACGCAACACGCGCTTGGTGCCGGGAACCGCGCGCAACCAGGAATCATGGGCCAGTTCGATGCCTTCCTGCCCCTGATCGTCGATATTGGCAAAGCCGACCACGTGCGCCGCCACCGGACCGAGCGGATAGTAGCGCCGATATTCGCGCTGCAATGCGACGCCCGGTATCTTCAGGGCCATCACGCGCTCGGCAAATTCCGGAGCGACATGCCGCTTGAGGTACATGAACTCACGCTCCTCGTTCTTGCTGAGGAGTTGACCCAATTCGCGCACGCTCATGCCCACCGCCGCAGCGAGACGCGGCCAGCTCCGGCGTTCGTCGGCCAGGGTGGGTGGATGCGCCCACACCGAATCCACCGGCGTGCTGACGGCGAGCGGCGAGCCATTGCGATCGAGAACCATCCCGCGATGAGAGTTGTCCTTGACCAGGCGCGAATGCCGCGCGTTGCCCTGATCCTGCAGGAAATCGGAATTGAGCACCTGCAGATACGCCGCACGCGCGGCCAATATCACCAAGCCACCGAGGAACAGGGTGAGCACCAAGGCGTGACGCATGCCGTGCCTGGTCTTGGTATGACGGCTCATGGGGTCGCCCCCGCTCTGGCGTGGATAATGCTGGCATGCGCCGGGTCAGGCGTGTTCATGCCGAGACGGGAATGCGCCATGGCCTCGACGCGGCGGTGTTGCGACCACGCACCTTCTTCCAGCAGGAGCTTGCCCCATTCCGTGTTCAATGCATCACGCTCGGCCTGATGTCCTTGCAGTTCGGCAAACCGCAGGCGGCTCTCATGCCGCACCTGCACCACGGACATGGACACCACCAGTACCATCGCCAGCATCAGTACCAGCCGCCTAGGCATAGGGCACCTCCGTACGCTCCGCCACGCGCAACACGGCGGAACGCGCACGCGGGTTGCGTCCCGCCTCGGCACCGCTGGCGCGAACCGCCTTGCCGACGCTTTTCAGGCGTGACTGAATCTCGTCATGGCGCACGGGAAAATCCGGCGGCAACTCCTGGCCTTTTTCTTCCGTGCGCACGAAACGCTTGACGATGCGGTCTTCCAGCGAATGAAAACTGATCACGGCCAACCGGCCGCCCGGCGCCAGCGCGCGCACGGCTTGTGGCAATGTGTTTTTTATTTCTTCGAGTTCACGATTGATGTGAATGCGTATAGCCTGAAATGTGCGCGTCGCCGGATCCTTGCCACGCTCGCGCGTGGGGACCGCGCTCGCCACGATTTCGGCAAGACGGCGGGTGGTGT
>CAYIQV010000298.1:0-2714 GCA_964365635.1 uncultured Acidiferrobacteraceae bacterium | reverse complement strand
CGGGCTTACTGGAAGACTGCCCCGTGAAAGTGTTGGTCAAGGACGAGGTATTGCTCGTCCCGGGCGCTACCAGCCAGGCGCTTTACCTCGTTTTGCGCGGACGCCTGCGCGTGCATCTCGACTCGCTCGAGACCGATCCGGTGCAGTTCGTCGAGGCCGGCGAGGCCGTGGGTGAGTCGTCGCTGATAGGCCGCAAGCCGCTGTCGGTCTACATCGTGGCCGATGCATCGACGAGCGTGCTCGCGATCGAGCCGGAGACGTTCTGGTCGTTGGTTTATGCCGAGCATGCCGTGGCGCGCAACCTGTTAACGATGGTCATCGAGCGGATGCAGGCGAATAACGTGCTCGTGGCCGAGCGCCTGCGGCGGCGGGAGCAGCACCATCGGCAACAAACCGCTCACCGTGCTGATGGTGGATATCGATCACTTCCGACGCTTCACTTGGGAATTCGGTCACCCGGCGGGTGAGGAAGTGCTCTACACAGTGGCGCAGATCCTCCAGGATCAGGCGCGCCCGACCGACATCGCCGCGCGCCTGGACGGCGATCACCGCTTCGCGATCATTCTGCCCGAGTGCGATGAGAACGGCGCGCGCGGGGTGGCTCAACGACTGGCCGAGGAGGTTTCGAAGGCCGTGATGGTGATGCCGGACGAGAGCATCCTGCCGCCGATGACGGTATCGATCGGTATCGCCGAGATGCACGCGTTCGAGCAAGCCGAGGAATTACTCGCGGCCGCCGATGACGCGCTGGTGCGCGCCCGGAGCCGCGGGCGAACTGCATTTTCCAGCTGAACAACGCTCAATCCGCCACATCGCGCCGCGGTGATGGGTGGGTTCAGCGCCCGCGCTTCGGCCGCAACGCCCGCGGTGTGGACCGTCGTTGGCGATGGACGTCCGCGCGGCGGGCAGTTCGTTTTTTGGCGGCAGACTTCTAAGTTTTTTGTGTTTTTCGAACAATCGGTCGATTCCTGGGCGCCGGCGTAGCCGCTTGTTGGACGGCTGTGATTCAAATATCCAGCCCAGAACCTCCATAGCTGGCATGGGTATTGCTGCTTCTTATTGATAAACGCGACGTTTTCCTGATTCCAACAGCCTCAGAAATCGTCCGTGTGAGACAGGTGGTGGCGTTACCGGCGAGCAACACTCGCATCGGGCCGCCGTCGCTATCGCCAAAGCCAACGGTGACGGACCGCGTGTCGGGACAGGATCGCCCACAACCTTAGGATTACTAGCATGCCAACCAAACAGCCGAAATTGAATCCCGCGGAACGTCGTTGCGCCCCGCGCGAGGCGGTGACGCAGAAGCCGAAAGAAAAGTTGCAGCTCTACACGGCGTATCGATGCCTCGACGTGGCCCAGATACGCGACATTTCACCGTTTGGCGTTGCCCTTCAGTTGAAGGACACCATCGATGATGATGCGCTGGTCCGGTTGAGGTACACCTGCAATGGCATGCAGATCGAGGTCTCGGGGACGGTCGTCTGGCGAAAAGTCGTAAGATTGCCTGAGCCCAATCCATTCGCGGCATACGGTTGCTGGGTGGGTATTTTTCTGCACCCTAGCGACATCGATGCGAACTTCGCGCTTTACCAGGCGATCATGGGCGGGACATGAGGACCGCACTATTCTCCGTAAATATCCGACAGCACCTCCTCCTTTGTCAGGGGTGTGATTAAAGGCGGTCGCATGGGCGTAAAGCCCACATGCGGTTGATGATAATGATAGCGAGTCAGAAACGTCTTGACACACGGGGTATCAGTTGAGGCAACTCCTCGGGACGGTAAGTTCCCCAACCCAGACATTCCTTGCGCACCGTGCGGTTGAAGCTTTCGATATACGCCTGTTCGTTCTTCTTGTGGGGCCGGGCCACACGATGCTGGTCACAATAGTCCGGGGCGTGCGCCGCAAACGCGCCCTTGAATTCGGGACCGCCGTCGGGTTTGCAGCACCTCGACATGCCCATCGAACCGCCGGCGCATGGCGGTCTCCAGTGTGTGCTGGGTGTTGCAGACGCTCTTGCGGCGGGATCGGTTCACGGTGGTGACGGTGGGGAGCGGGACTGAGGCGCTGCGGTGGCTCAAGGAGTCGGAGCTGGCGTGTCACCTCATCCTGGTGGATGCCAAGCTGTCGGACATCGAAGGGGTGGATCTCGCCGGACGGATTCGGACCGAAACATCCTGCGTCGCGCCGTTGATTCTCGTCTCCGGCTATTTCTATAAGGACGATAGCCTGGTGCAGGACAGCCTGCGCACCGGCCTCGTCTCCGCCTTTGTCACCAAGCCGTTCCGCCATGACGAAATCCTGAACGCGATCCATGGTGTGTTGCCCACATGACAAGGCTCCACACATCTGGCGTCCTCTCCCTAGCCGTCCTTCCCTATTCGGATTCAACTATGGACTCTCCGCACAAGTGCAACCTTCAGCTGTCTGCGTTCAGCGGGAAACTTGCCGCCTAACTCATGGTTTTTTCTGAAAGCTGGCTGCTGATCGCTGACTGTTGACCATTGATGGCTGAGGGCCGCATGCGGGCACGGTTCTTGCTTACCACTTAAAGCGTAAACAAAAGGGCCCAACCCCGCACTTCAGTTGTACAGGACAATCACAAGGGGTGAAAAAAATGGTCGAGACAGAACCCTGGTCCCCATGACGGACCGGGAAGTCGTGAGCGCCGTGCAGAGTCAGTTCGGGGCGCGGCTGCTGCCGCGCACGGTGGC
>CAYIQV010000297.1:0-2714 GCA_964365635.1 uncultured Acidiferrobacteraceae bacterium | reverse complement strand
AAAAATTTTTCGCAATCTGTTGCCTGATATTTTAGGGGGTATTTATGGCTATTGAGTTTAACGGCAAAACCATCGAGACCACGCCCATGGGCTACCTGGCAAACCAGGAAGACTGGAGCAAGGAGCTCGCGGAATTCATGGCGGACCAGGAAGGCATCAAGCTCACCGATAAGCATTGGGACTTGATGAACTATCTGCGTGATGAATTTCTGAACAACGCAGGGAATCAGCCCAACACGCGTCACATTCTCAAGGCGATGTCGGACAAGTGGGGCAAGAGCCTCGTTCAGAAAGATATCTACGATCTGTTCCCGAAGGATCCGAGCAAGCAGGGCGGTCGTATTGCCGGCCTGCCGGAATCGCGCCGCAAGGGCGGGTATTAAATTCGGTGGCACGTGACAGGCAGCAGAGAGCAAGGTGATACGCTCTTCTTCTTGCGCTTGATGCTCGCTAGTGGCCACACGTGAGCTTAACCACCCTTGTCGATACCGAGACGCTGTTCAGGCACCACGACGATACGCGCTGGGTCATCGTTGACTGCCGTTTTGCACTGACGGACCCGGAGGCGGGGCGTCGTGCCTACGCGGTCTCCCATATTCCCGGGGCACGCTACGCCCACCTCAACGTGGACTTGTCATCGCCGATTACGCCCACGAGCGGACGACATCCCTTGCCCTATCCCAACGCACTGGCCGAAAAGCTGGGCCATTGGGGCATCGACAAGACCAAGCAGGTGGTGGTGTATGACGACACCTTCGGCGCCATGGCCTCGCGGCTATGGTGGTTACTGCGCTGGCTTGGACACGAGTCCGTGGCCCTGCTCGACGGCGGCTATCCCAAGTGGCAGCGTGAAGGACGTCCGGTCACGAAGGACATCCCGCCGATCACACCGGCGCAATTTCATCCGACCATCAATAACGCGCTGTGGGTGGATGCTGAACATGTCCAGACAATAGCGCGCGCGGGTAATGGGTTTATCATCGATGCGCGCGGGGAAGAACGTTTTCGCGGCGAGGTTGAGCCGCTCGACAAAGTAGCCGGCCATGTCCCCGGTGCTATCAATATGCCTTATGAAGACAACCTCGATTTCAGTGGTGAATTCATGTCGGACGAGGCGTTGCGCGAGCATTACCTGGCCACGTTGGGCGACATCGCACCCGACAGGGTGATCCAGATGTGCGGGTCGGGCGTGACCGCTTGTCACAATATTTTGGCCATGGAACACGCCGGTTTGTCCGGGGCCAAGCTCTACGCCGGCAGTTGGAGCGAATGGATCGTCGACAGCCGCCGTCCGGTTGCCACGGGTGAGTAAAATTTCACAGGATTGTTTGAGCGAAAAATGATTTAATTTCGCTATTCCTGAGCATCCTGTCCCTATTTCAGTTTCTGCCGCGGGGTTGGCCACTAATAATGAAGCAACTTGACGATTATCGGCTGCGGTTCGGCAAGAAAGAGTATGTGCCGATCATGGTCGGCGGGATGGGCGTGGATATTTCCACCGCGGAGCTGGCGCTGGTCGCGGCGCGGCTTGGCGGTATCGGCCATATTTCCGATGCCATGGTGCCCACGGTTACGGACCGGCGCTTCAAGCCCGGCTTCGTCAAGCAAAAGCAGAAAAAGTACAAGTTCAACGTCGCCAACCGGGACAAGTCGGTTGTGCAGTTCGACCTCGCCATGTTGGCCGAAGCCACCAAGATGCACGTGGGCCGGACCATGGAGGCCAAGAAGGGCGACGGACTTATCTTCGTCAACACCATGGAAAAGCTCACCATGAGCGCACCGCGCGAGACGTTGCGCGTGCGCCTGATGACGGCCATGGATTGCGGTATCGATGGCATCACGCTCAGCGCGGGGCTGCATCTCGGGTCGCTAGCGCTGGTTCAGGATCATCCGCGCTTTCACGATGTGAAGCTCGGCATTATCGTTTCCTCGCTGCGCGCCTTGCAGTTGTTTCTGCGCAAGAATGCGCGCCTCAATCGTCCGCCGGATTACATCGTCGTCGAGGGTCCGCTTGCGGGTGGACATCTCGGCTTTGGCATGGATTGGGCGAAATTCGATCTCAAGAGCATCGTCACCGAGATTCATCAATTTCTGAAACAGGAAAACATGTCGATCCCGGTTATTCCCGCCGGCGGTATTTTCACCGGCACCGACGCCGTGGAATTCATGCAAGCCGGCGCCGCCGCGGTGCAAGTGGCCACCCGTTTCACCGTTGCCAAGGAGTGCGGCCTTCCCGCCAAGGTGCAGCAGGAATATTTCAAGGCCAGCGAGGAGGACATCGAGGTCAACCTGATTTCGCCCACGGGCTACCCCATGCGCATGCTGAAAAACAGCCCGGCCATCGGTGCGGGGATTCGCCCCAACTGCGAAGCTTACGGCTACCTGCTCGATGGCACCGGCAACTGCGCCTACATCGAGGCCTACAACCGTGAAGTGGATAAAGACCCGGACGCGGAAGAGATTTCGGTAAAGGATAAAACCTGTCTGTGCACCCACATGCGTAACTTCGACTGCTGGACATGCGGCCACTACACCTATCGTCTCAAGGACACGGCGCGCCGGTTGCCGGACGGAACCTATGAACGGCTATCGGCGGAACATATATTTCGCGATTACCAGTTCAGCACGGACCATCAGATTGCCTTGCCAGCCGGCTAGTGCGCTAAAGAACCTCCAAATAATTTCAAAAATATTATTTCTCATCGCAAAGGCGC
>CAYIQV010000296.1:0-2717 GCA_964365635.1 uncultured Acidiferrobacteraceae bacterium | reverse complement strand
CGGCTGCTGCGCATTCATCTGGCTCCACACCCGCTTGCGGGGTCATGCGGAACATCGCGAGCACGTCGGTCTCTTTGATCTTGTAGTCAGGCTCCCAATAGCCCATTTTCTTGTACGGGATAACGCCGGATTTATAGCGTTCCTTCCCTTCTTTCATCGTTTCAGTATTACCCATGGCTGTCTCCAGAATTGTTGATTGAACTGACCGCACTGACCTTCCGCGGAAATCCGCCCTGGAAGAGATAACCATCCAGTAAAGAAGGGATTAACCCCCAGCACGCTGGAGCTATCCTGCCGATGCGGATACATTAATAACAGTCAATGTTTTCGATATTATCGATAGACTAAAGACTATACATAGTGACGGAGTCTCCCATGCGCCACAGCACTTTCAGACAGTTAGAAGTATTTGAAGCCATCGCGCGGCTCGGCAGTTTCACGCGTGCCGCCGAAGAGCTGTTTCTGACCCAACCCACCATCTCGATGCAGGTCAAGAAACTCACCGAGGCGGTCGGCCTGCCGCTGTTCGATCAGGTGGGGAAAAAAATTTATCTCACCGATGCCGGGCGCGAGCTGCACAAAACCAGCCGTGGGATCTTCGAGCACTTCACGCGCTTTGAGATGCTGATCGCTGACATGAAGGGACTGAAACAGGGCGTGTTGCGCCTGGCGGTCGTGACCACCGCCAAGTATTTCGCGCCGCGCCTGCTCGGACCATTCTGTAATCAGTATCCGGGTATCCAGGTTTCACTCAAGGTGTCAAACCGGGAACGTGTGCTCGAACGATTGGCCGACAACCAGGACGATCTTTACATTCTCGGCCAGCCACCGGAGGAACTCGATGCGGTTGCCGAACCGTTCCTCGACAATCCGCTGGTGGTTCTGGCGCCTGCCGGCCATCCGCTAGTCGGTAAGAAAAATATTCCTCTTGCGCGACTCGCGGAAGAACCGTTTCTGCTGCGCGAGCCCGGTTCGGGCACGCGTATGGCTACGGAGCGACTGTTTGCGTCGCACAGCCTCAAGATGAATGTGCGCATGGAACTCGGCAGCAACGAAGCCATCAAGCAGGCGATTGTCGGTGGCCTGGGAATCTCCGTCCTGTCGCGCCACACCCTGGCCCTAGATGCCCCAATGGGGCAGCTCGCGATCCTTGATGTCGTGAGTTTCCCGATCAAGCGTCAGTGGTACGTTGCCTATCCCGCCGGCAAACAACTCTCGGTGGTGGCGCGCACCTTTCTCGACTATCTCAAGCAGGCGCCCAAACACGTGAGCGACGTGCCCTGTTATCACGCCACGGTTGGTGAATGCCCCCTGCTTCCGGCAACACCGCCCAAGCCGGTCAAAGCACGGCGTTTACGGCGTGAGAAAAAAGGGTAATCCTTATCAGCGCTTGGTGCGCGAACCGGCGTGGCGCATCGGCGTTTCATCTTCCTTGTAGGGATACCGGACATGGCCATAACGGATGGCCAGCACGGCGGCGGCCAGAAGAACGATGGAGGAAGATACGCCCAGCATGCGCCAAACATCCATGTCTTTCATGTCGAGTATGAGGTATCGGGCCAGCGCCACCATGCCGATGTAGAGAGGAAAGCGCACCGGCAACTTGCCAGACTCGAAGTACAGGCCGACCATGGTCAGCACTTCAAGATAGATGAACATCAACAGGAGATCGGCCAGGGACACCTTGCCGGCCGCCAGCATGATCAGAACTTCCTGCCAACCGGCAACAATGGTGGCCAGACCGATCACCGCCAGGCCGATGTCTTCGATTGCCCGTAGTATCAATCCGGCATAGCGTGAGACTGGTCGTGACATTCCGATTCTCTCGTTGGTATATCCCGAAGCGGAGCTTGAAGAGAGAATGCCTTGGCGTCAAGACAAAACGTCCTGGCGCACTGCACTCAACGCGTCAGCCCGGCGTACAACAACGGCAACCGCTCGGGCAGGCAGTTTACATCATCCACCACCATGTAACCCTTCTGCCCGAAAATGCGCGCAACGTAATCGTCGGCCTTGGGGTCCAGTGTCAGACAGAAGGTGCGCACACCGCGGGTGGCAAGTTCTTCCATAGCCTTTTTGGTGTCGTGGTGCAGGTATTGCGGGTCGCGCACGTCGATGTCGGCCGGCTCGCCGTCGGTGACCAGCAGAATCAGTTTCTTCTGCTCCGGCTGGCGCACCAACGGGGCAGTCTAATGCCCATAAAAATCATTTCGTGAGCGCCATGAACAAATGCGGCAACCGCTCTGGCAGGCGTTGGATGTTGTCGATCACGGTGTACTGCTTGCCAAAAATATCGCTGACATATTCGTCCGCTTTCGGGTCGAGATTGATGCAGTAGCTATAGATGCCTTTCTGGTCGAGCTCTTTCACAGCCTGGCGCGCGTCCTCGATCAACAGGCGCTCGTCTTTGCTGTCAACATCGGCGGGCTCACCGTCGGTCAGGATCAGCAGCAGTTTTTTATCGGCCTTCTGATTTTCAAGATAGTGTGCGGCATGGCGCATGGCGGCGCCCATGCGGGTGGAGTAACTGGCTTGCATCGCGGCCAGCCGCCCTTTCACCTCGTCGTCCCAACGCTCGCTATAGCCCTTGATGTGCAGATAACGCACATCGTGCCGGGTATTGGAATGGAAGCCGCCAATCGCAAACGGGTCGCCGAGTTTTTCGATCGCCCAGGCCAGCAGCGAGACCGCCTCCTGGCTGAGTTCCAGGATGGTCT
>CAYIQV010000295.1:0-2719 GCA_964365635.1 uncultured Acidiferrobacteraceae bacterium | reverse complement strand
GTGGACCTGACGCTCATCAGCCTCAAGGACAACGTCAAGGCCTGGGTGGGGCAGAAGAAGATCAAGAAGCTCGTCAAGCGCGGCAACCTGCGTAACTAACTCGCAAGCTCGCCATGCGCGCCATGCGCGCTCACATGACCTCCGTCACAACCGTTGCGCTCGGCGTAGTACTGGCTCTGGGTTTGGTCGGCTGCGCCAGCTACAGCAGTTCCTTTGCGGTGATCGAAAGCGACATGGCGGCGCAGCGTTTTGACGCGGCCTTGCGGACGTTGGAACAGCAATACCAGCCTGGCCGCAATCAGGTGGTGCATCTCCTGAACAAGGCCATGTTGGAACGCATGAAGGGCGATTACGCCGCCTCCAACACGAGCTTCGAGGCCGCCAAGACGCGCATGGCGGAACTGTATGGCGTCAGCATCCGCGAGCAGGCCTTGTCCTTTATGGTCAATGACGCCACGCGCAGCTACAGCGGCGAAATCTATGAACAGGTGCTGCTGCACTTGTACATGGCGCTCAACTACCTGCAACTGGGCGATCTCATTAACGCCCGCGTCGAGGCTCTGCAGGTCGATGAGCGGTTGCGCGAAATTACCCAGAAAGCCCCTGAAAATCGATACACCGAAGACGCCCTGGCGCGCTATCTGACGGGCATGATCTACGAAGAGCGCGGCGAGTACAGTGACGCCATGATTTCCTATCGTCAGGCTTACGAAGCCTACGGCCGCTATCAGAAAAATTATGGCATGGGCATTCCGGATTATCTCAAACACGACCTGTTGCGGTTGTCGGAAAAGATAGGGCTCAAGTCGGAGTTGCGGCAGTACAAAAAAGAGTTTGGCATCGAGAAGTGGATGAACACGGCGGAACTGGCGGAGCAGGGCGAGTTGGTTTTCATCCTGCACAATGGGCTCGCGCCTGTAAAACAGGAACACGCGACCACGGTGGTGGACCCGGCCACGGGACACATCGTGCGTATCGCCGTGCCTTATTATCAGACGCGCACTACGCCGGTAACCGGCATGCGCGTGACAGCGGGGGATGCCAGTGCGATGGGAGAGGTGGCGGAGAACATCGACGCGATTGCGGCCCAGGACCTGGAGACAAAAATGCCCGCCATCACCGCCCGCGCCATCGCCCGCGCGGTGGTCAAGGCACAGATGGCCCGCGCCGCGCGCGAAAATGCCCGGCAACAGAACCAGAATAACGCGGCCCTGGCGTCGGCCCTGGCGGGATTGGCCGTGGAAGTCATCGGCGTGGTGACGGAGCGCGCTGACACCCGCAGCTGGCTGACCTTGCCCGCGCGCATACATCTGGCGCGCCTGCCCTTGCCCCCCGGAAGTTACACGATTAAAGTCGATTTGTTGGGCAATCTCGGCCAGATCGTGACGACCCAGGAATATCCGAATGTTGTGCTGCGCCAGGGCGCGAAGACTTATCTCTCGCCCCACTGGATCCCGCCGAACGATTCCTCTACCAGGAGAGCACCATGAATAAATTTTTTGCGGCGCTGTTGGGTTGTGCGTTGTTGTCCGCGGCTGGTTGCGCTTCGCAGCCTTCCATGCCGGATTGGGTGAGCGGCAATTCGCAGAAATATCAGGCCGAGCAATATCTGATCGGGCGCGGCCAAGCGGCGACACCGGAGGAAGCCAAGGATCGGGCGCGCGCCGATCTGGCCAAGATTTTTGAAGTGGCGGTGGCCGCGGACAGCGAGGATGTCCAGCGCTTCAACCAAAAGGCGGAAGGCAAGGCAGAGGGTAAAAAGGCGGCGGGCGATTACACGGCGCAGGCCACACGCCGCATCGTCACCCGCACCGACCAGATTATCCAGGGCGTCCAGCTCGTCGAGCTGTGGCAGGACTCCTCAACGAAGATGCAGCACGCGCTGGCGGTGCTGCCGCGATTGCAGGCGGGAACCGGCCTGCGCCAGGAGATCGAGCGCCTCGATGCGGCGACGCGGAAATACCTGGAGCAGGCGCGCACGAGCAGCGACATTCTGGCCAAAATCGGGGCCGCGAACCTGGCCCTTGAGGCCCAGATCGAACGTGCGGCCTACCAGAAATCACTGCGCGTCGTGGACCCGACCGGCCGTGGCGCGGAATCGGAATGGAACACGGCTAAGCTCAACGCCGACCTCACCGATCTGCTGAAGCGCGTGCGCGTGGCACCGCGCATGGCGCCGGGCGCCCCGGAGGGACTTTCCACGGTGGTGAGCGGTGCGCTCGCCGCCGCCGGGTTTCTGATCGAAACCGGAGAGAAACCTGATTACATTCTTCACGCCAAACTGCCGCTGGAAGACTTGGGCTTGCAACAGGGCTGGTACTGGCAGCGTGGCGTGCTGGAGGTCACATTAACGGAAGTGGCCACCAGCCGCGTGCGTGGGAGCAAGCGCTGGGACATCAAGGTCTCGGCACAGCAACAGGAGACTGCACGCCAACGCGCGTTGGATCAGGCGGGAACGATCCTGAAAAAGGAACTGCGCGCGACCATGTCCGGTTTTTCCGTCCCCTGAGGGTTCAGCGGATCTCGCTCAGCAGCGCGTCGATCATCTGCTCGGCTTGGGAGGCGTAGCCGCCGCCGAAGAGATTCAGGTGATTGAGCACGTGATAGAGGTTGTATAGCGTCTTGCGTACCTTGTAGCCGGGATCGAGCAGCCAAGTCTCGTGGTAGGCGTCGTAGAAGCGTCTGGAAAATCCCCCAAACAGTTCGGTCATGGCGATGT
>CAYIQV010000294.1:0-2730 GCA_964365635.1 uncultured Acidiferrobacteraceae bacterium | reverse complement strand
GGTTTCCCAGGTGCCCTGACCGCTCACGGACGCGGCATGGGCAAACGTCGATACACCCAACGTAACAACAGAAAGGGCAGCAACTGCCCAACGAAGATGGAATTTCATGGAACCCTCTCCTAGCAATTAATCATTTTGTTGTTGGCGGTTGTTATTCATGCGCCATCTTTATAACCATCGATGGTCGTATGTTCTTTCCGCTTGATGGGCATTCTCCGCTTCCCCCCCCCTCCTCTGTCAAGCATGGGATTTCGTGAAGTGTAAGAGATGCCGACAGAGTAGAAAGGGGCGGAATGGAATGGCACTTAACTTAAGCCTAAATGTAGGGCGGGTTAGCGTAGTTTGCGTAACCCGCCAAGCGTTGCGTAGCAATACATGTCATTTTTCACGCAATGCCCGATGGCACATCCGGCGGGTTACGGCGCAAACGACGCGCCTAACCCGCCCTACATTTGAATTATCAGGAGGCTCCCTTAAGACTCCAACCAGAAAGTCACCGGGCCGTCGTTGGTGAGTGTTACCTGCATGTCGGCACCAAAAACGCCGACGGCCACCGGGGTGTGTTGAGCGCGCGCGGCATCCGCGAGATATGCGAACAATCGCTGGCCTTCTGCAGGAGCAGCGGCAGGGGTAAAACTTGGGCGCATGCCTTTTTTCGTGTCTGCCGCCAGCGTGAACTGGGGCACCAGCAGCATGCCCCCCTGAACATCCTGCACGCTCAGGTTCATCTTCCCGGCTGCGTCTGAAAAAATCCGGTACCCCAATAATCTTTCCAGCAGGCGATCGGTCTTAGCCTCATCGTCGTGTTGTTCCACCCCGACGAAGACAAGAATCCCGCGCTCAATGGCGCCGACAACCTCGCCGCCCACGCTGACCCGGGCAGAACTGACGCGTTGTAAAAGTCCGATCATGGCGCTGAATGGCCTGTATGGGGTGAGTTTTTGAACAAGCAGCCAGCAGTAGTATAGTGGTAGCGTCTTTCAAATCCCATTCAGGACTCGCCCATGTCTACCTTGCCGGAAAAGAATCAACAGATACTGGCTGCCCACGTCGGATTGGTGCACGCCGTCGTGCAAACCTGTCACAACCGCGATCTGGCGCCGCAGCTGGAACAGTTGCTGCGCTTATCCGCGGAAAACGGCTGGACGCAACTCGTGACCGCGATCCGCCAAATACTCGCCGGTCGCCGCGACATGGAAGTCATGAATGGGCTCGATGAAGAAGACCGGGCGATTGTGGAAGCGATCCTGAGTGGGTTGCATAACCCCGCCACCCTTCCCGACCTCAATGCCCAACCCAGCGGCGAACATGCCGCGCCGGGCCTGGCGTCCATCGTGGCCGCCGCGCGCCATGGCGACGTCGAGGCCTTGAAGGCGCTGGCTGACATGGCCGATCAGATGCGGCGCGCAGGCGGCGACATGGCGCGCATGGCGGCGGCGCTGGCACGGCTGGAACAGGGAGAGAGCGACGCTGACAAGCTCTGTCAGGGCATGAGCGAGCCGGGTCAAAAGCTGGTGATGTCTATTCTGGAAGAACTGAAAAATATGCGGTAGCGGCCGGAAACTCAGGCAGCCACGTCGGGATACGAAAGTCCATGCAAGTCGTGGCGCTCGTCAGACAGGACCAGACCGGAGGGCAGGGTCACTTCCATCGCGATGGGAAGATGATCGGAGAAGGGAACATTCAACGCGCTGATGCTTTCCACGTTGATCGACGGCGACACTAAAATCTGGTCCAGATTGCGCGAAGGCCGCCAGCTCGGGAACGTCGGGCAGTCGTGCGCCGGTTCACGCAGCAGCGTCCGCTTCACCAGCCAGTCGATCTCACGGCTCTCGGAACAGCAATTCATGTCGCCCATCAGAATGACGTTGCGGTAGTTGCCGATGATTTCGGCGACACACTCCATCTGACGAAAACGTGCGCGCTTGCCCAGCGCCAGATGCAGGATGACAAGAATCAATGCCTCGGGCCCCTGACCATAACGTACCGTCAACGCGCCACGGCCCGGGATCACTCCCGGCAACTTTACTTCCGTTACCTCATCGGGGCGCACACGGCTGAGCAGGCCGGTACTGTGTTGGGCGAAATGTCCCAGATTACGGTTGGTCTGGTCGTACCAATGGGGGAAGCGTGCCTGCAACGAAAGGTACTCGGTCTGATTGACGAAACCACTGCGCAGACTCCCGCCATCGACTTCCTGCAGACCGACAATATCGAACTCGTTGAGAAGACTGGCGATACGATCAAGGTTGTCCATCCGCTTGGGATAAGGCAACACATGCTTCCAGCTGTGCGTCAGGTAATGGTGGTAACGGTTGGTGGTGATGCCTGTCTGGATGTTGTAACTAAGCAGCTTCAGGCGCCGTCCGGCTGTCCGGTCCGGACGCGGAGATTCCACCTGCTGCCGAAGGTTCACGACGGGGGCAATGCGATAGGCCGGAACACTCATTACTGGTGCATTATCTCACACATTGTTCGGTTTTCCTGAATCTGCCGGCCGTGCTTTACCGTGTCTTCAAAGGCTAGCCCCGATTCCTTCTCCCGCAAGCCATACCCGGACAAACGGTAGAAATCAGCCCCTCGCATGGTCCCATTCGATAGAAAACCGGGCCAATCGTTCGAAAATCTGTGCAAAAAAAAGAAAACCCCGATGGCGTTAACCATCGGGGTTTTACTGTTAAAAGCCTGGCAGTGTCCTACTTTCGCATAGGGAAACCCCATACTATCATC
>CAYIQV010000293.1:0-2731 GCA_964365635.1 uncultured Acidiferrobacteraceae bacterium | reverse complement strand
TCGGCGGCTGGTGGGCCTATTACGAGCTGGGCTGGGGCGGCTACTGGGCCTGGGATCCGGTGGAGAATGCCTCGTTCATGCCGTGGCTGCTCGGCACGGCGCTGGTGCATTCCATTACCGTGCAGGATCGGCGGCGCATGTTGCATGCCTGGAATATCTTTCTGGTCATCAGCACCTTCTCCTTGTCGCTGCTGGGCACGTTTCTCGTGCGCTCGGGCGTGCTGTCCTCGGTACACGCGTTTGCGGTCGATCCGGGTCGTGGTGCCTACATCCTGGTTTTTATGACCGTCGTGTTGACGGTTTCCTTCGGCATCTTCATGGCACGCGGTCGTTACCAGCAGGCGGAAGAGACCATTACTTCACTGCTGTCGCGCGAATCGCTGTTTGTCTGGAACAACGTGTTGTTTACCGTTGCCTGCGCCAGTGTGCTGCTCGGCACGCTTTATCCGCTGGCGCTCGATGCCTTGAGCGGCCAGAAGATCACGGTGGGGCCACCGTACTTTAATACCGTCATGGTGCCGATATTCCTTATGCTGGTACTGCTCATGGCCGTGGGGCCTTTGGTGCCATGGCGCAAGGCCAATCTGGAACGCCTGCGTGCGCGTTTGTTGTGGCCGCTGCTGATCGGCATCGCGGCCGCGGCCGGGATGGTGGTATTTCTGCCTTCGGTGCACTGGACCGGTCCGGTGGCCGTGGGGCTTGCCTTGTTTGCGGCGGCGAATCTGGTCACGGACTTGATGCGCGCCGTCCGGCAGCGCCGGGCACAGCTTAAAGAAAACCTCTGGCGTGCCACGGCCAAGACGGTGCTCGGCAACCGCCGGCATTACGGCGGCATGACGGTGCATTTTGGTATTGTCATCATCGCCCTGGGCCTGGTCGGGGCCGGTCTTTTCCGCTCCGAGCTGATGGTCACGATGGCGCCCGGCGACGTGATGGATATCGCCGGGGAGCGTCTGCGTTTCGAGGGTGTGACCGCCGTGCAAGGCGGGAATTACCAGGCCATACAGGGGCGCTTCACGCTGCTGAACAGCGGCCGGACCGTGGCTCCGGAGCGGCGGCGCTACCTGCGCCAGGAGATGCCCATGTCTGAAACCGGCATCGATTCCACCCTGTTGCGCGATGTGTATGTCGTGCTGGCCGAGGCGTCCGCAGGAGAGGGTGGCGCCGGCACGGGGGAAAAATGGGCCGTGCATGTGTATATCAACCCGCTGGTCAACCTTATCTGGACCGGTGGCCTGATCATTCTTCTGGGCCTGAGCTTTTCACTGAGCGATCGTTCCCCGCGCCGGAAGGAAAGCGCGAAGCGGGCGAAGGCGGCTGCCCCGGCATGATGAAAACCATGCGTAGACTTCCCTATCTTCTTCTTGTTCTGGCCCTGCCGGTTCTGGCGACACAGGTTTCTGAAGACCCGCTGGAGCGGCAGGTGCAGGAAATTTCCATGGATCTGCGCTGTGCCGTGTGCCAGAACCAGCCGGTGGCGGAATCCAATTCCGATCTGGCGCGTGATATGCGCGCCCTGATCCGCGAACAGTTGCAAGCCGGCAAGTCGCGTGAAGAGATCATGAATTACTTTGTCGAGCGCTACGGCGATTACATCCTGCTCAATCCGCCGCAACGCGGTGCGGGCACGGTCGTGTGGCTCGCGCCCGTGGTCATTCTGCTGCTGGTCGGCATCTCGGGCTATCTGTTCCTGCGCCACCGGGTGCGTCCGACCATGCCGTCTCCGCCCAAGCTGTCCAAGGAAGACGCCGTGCGCGTGCGTGCCGCGCGTAAAGAGGCCGATCAATGATCTGGCTTGCCGCTGCCGCTCTGGTCATTACCGCTTTTACCGTCTGGTACTTGGCGCGCCCGCTGGCGCGGTCTGCTGTGGCCGCGGGGAGTGAAGAAATCCATCAGTTACAACAGGTGCGTGCCCGCTTGTTGTCGCAGTTGAACGAACTCGATCTCGAAGAAGCCGATCGCAATATCGACAAGGCTGTGGTCAGCGATGAGCGCCTGAGGCTGGAAGCCGATCTGGCGCAGGTGTTGCGCGACCTCGAAACACACGCGGGCGGCAGCAAGAAGAAAAAGAAGCAGGCGAAGACACAGACGCAGGAATCCCGCCGCCCCTGGGTGATCACGCTCATCGTGCTGGGGCTGCTATTGCCGCTGGCGGCAGCAGGTCTTTATGCTTTCGGCCAGCGGGCGACGCTCGCCTATCTTTCGAATCCCATGGCCCAGCAACCGCAGGATGGGTCAGTCCCGCCCATGGCGCTGGAGATGGTCGCGCGCCTGGAGAAACGTTTGGCCGAGCAGCCGGACGACGCCGCCGGGTGGTCGCGGCTGGGGCGTGCCTACGCCGTGCTCGGACGGCCCGATCAAGCCAAGGCAGCCTATGCCAAGTCGTACAAGCTTTCACCCGAAGACCCGCAGATAATCTCGGATTACGCGTGGTTGCTGTACAACGAGAACCCGAAGGCTATCGGCAGTCAAACCGTGGCACTCTATAACCAGTTAACCAAGTTCGATCCGGAAAATCAGGACGCACTATGGGTACTCGGCTTTGCCGCCTATCAGCAGGGCGACGGCAAGAAGGCCATCGGTTTGTGGGAAAGGCTGAAAAAACAACTGCCGGCAGAGAGCGCCGAGGCCGAGCATCTGCGCAGCATTATCGCCAAGGCGCGCGAGAAGCAAGCCACGAAATAAATTTAATTCAGTTTAAGGTAAACCCCGGCTTTGCCGGGACTCACCG
>CAYIQV010000292.1:0-2733 GCA_964365635.1 uncultured Acidiferrobacteraceae bacterium | reverse complement strand
GGGCAAGTTCCAGCGACGCGACTTCCGCCTCGACGTTCTGACCGGTTCGTCTGCCTTCAGCGCGGAGGGTTCGCTCTTCGCTCATCTGGGCAAGCACGAGATCTTCACGCCGACCAAGACCTATCCGCCGATGCCGGTGAGTGAGCTGGCCGCCGCCACGATTGGCAACACCTCGAAGGAGACCGTATGAGCGGTCAGGCTGGATTTGCTCTGCGGGGCCGCAACCCGGATGTACTGACGTGCATCGCGAACCTCTCGAACGATGAAGTCTTCACGCCGCCCGAGTTCGCGAACCGGATGCTGGACACGTTGGCCGAGGCGTGGGCGGCGGCCAACGGCGGCGCGGACATCTGGGCGGACAAGACGGTGAGGTTCTTTGATCCGTGCACCAAGTCGGGCGTCTTTCTGCGCGAGATCACCGTCCGTCTAACGAAGAGCCTGGCCGACGAAATACCGGACCTCGAAGAGCGCGTCAATCACGTCCTGACCAATCAGGTGTTCGGCATCGGGATTACCTATCTCACAAGTCTGCTGGCACGGCGCAGCGTGTATTGCTCGAAGCACGCCAATGGCAAGCATTCCATCGCGAAGGGCTTCGCCAACGACGATGGTAACATCTGGTTCCAGCGCACGGAGCACACATGGGCGGATGAGAAGTGCACGTATTGCGGAGCAAGCCAGAAGACGTTCGAACGCGGCGAAGGGCTCGAAACACACGCTTACGCGTTCATTCACACCGACGACATCAAGACTCAGATAGCCGAGTTATTTGGAGGCGATATGCAGTTCGACGTCATCATTGGCAATCCGCCGTACCAGTTGGACGATGGCGGCTACGGCACGAGCGCGGCACCGATCTATCAGTTATTCGTCGAGAAGGCCCTCGAGCTCGACCCGCGCTACGCGGTGTTCGTGACGCCTTCGCGCTGGATGGCGGGTGGAAAGGGGCTCGACAAGTATCGAGCGCGGATGCTTTCGGACAAGCGGATACGGAGCATCGTGGACTACCCGAAGCTCTACGAGGGCTTTCCGGGCGTGAAGATCCGCGGTGGCATTTCGTACTTCCTGTGGGATCGCGAGCACAATGGGCCGTGCGAGGTGCAGACAATCTGGGACGGCCAGCCAACCGGACCGGCCGTCGCGCGTCACCTCGACTCGTACGACGTTCTTGTGCGACGCAATGAGGCTGTCTCGATTCTGGAGAAGGTCAGGGCCAAAGGTGAGCCTGCGCTCGGTGCGCGCATCTCAAGCCGTAAACCGTTTGGACTGGCGACGAACTTCAAGAGCAAGCCGTCGAAGGTAGGGTTGAAGAAGCCGGTAAAACTCTTCGAGAACCAGCGCACCGGATGGATCGAACGCAAGGAAATCGTCGTCAACCCCGAGTGGATCGACGATTGGAAGGTCCTGATGACAGCCGTACAGGGGACGAGTGCGGCGGTTGAGACCAAGTTCCTTAGCAAGCCCATCATCGCCAGCCCGGGTACGGCATGCACCGAGACCTATCTCGTTGCTGGTCATTTCGACAGTGAAGCGCCGGCAGCCAACTACGCCAACTATTTGCGCACGCGGTTTGTGCGCTTCCTGGTATCCCTTCGCAAGGCGACACAGCACGCCACGCGCGACGTGTATGCCTTCGTGCCGGACTTGCCGCTCAATCAGGAGTGGACGGATACCAAGCTCTACAAGCGGTACGGGCTAACAAAGGACGAAATCGCCTTCATCGAGTCGCAAGTCGCTGAGCACACTGACGCCACTCCAGACGACGCAGAGTCAGCAGACGGCAACGATGAGTAATCCGACCATCGAGGAGATCCTCGCGCCCAAGCCGGAAGCCCGGCCGCGCATCTACGCGTATTCGATTGAGGACAAGGCGCACGCGGGTCTCCTCAAGGTCGGGCAAACGACACGCGACGTGAAGCAGCGTCTTGCCGAGCAGGTCAAGACCGCAGCAATCAAGAACTACAGGGTCGAGATCGACGAGTCCGCCGAGCGCCAAGACGGGACTATCTTCAGTGACCACGAGGTGCGCGCGGCCCTTGTGAAGAAGGGCTTTGCGAACGCCGAACTGGAGTGGATGCGCTGCTCGGTCAAGGACGTGAAGACGGTTCTCACCGAGCTGCGCACGGGCCAGCGGTTCACAGGCACGCATCACGAGACCTTTGCGATGCGCCGGGAGCAAGGCGAGGCTGTCAACAAGACGCACGCGTACTTCCACTCCATCTGGAAGGAGGATATGCATGCCGTCCCGCGCTTCCTTTGGAACGCGAAGATGCGGTTTGGCAAGACCTTCACCGCGTACCAGCTTGCCAGGAAACTCGGCGCCAAGCGCGTGCTCGTGGTGACCTTCAAACCCGCCGTCGAGGATGCGTGGCAGACGGATCTCGAACATCACGTGGACTTCGATGGGTGGCAGTACCTCTCCCGCAACTCCGACGGCGATCCGAGGAAGATCAGCCCGCGGAAACCGGTCGTGTATTTCGGCTCCTTCCAAGACCTGCTCGGCCGCGATGCGGCGGGGAACATCAAGCCCAAGAACGAATGGCTCCACAAGGTGAAGTGGGATCTCGTGGTCTTTGACGAATACCACTTCGGCGCGTGGCGGGAGACCGCGAAAGAGCTGTTCGAGGGTGAGGACGAAGCGGTTGCCAAGAAGGAGACCAAACTCGAATTCGCCTCCGATCTGGAGGAGGTGAACGAGGACCTCGCCGTGCTCTCGGAGAAGGAGGCCGAGTT
>CAYIQV010000291.1:0-2771 GCA_964365635.1 uncultured Acidiferrobacteraceae bacterium | reverse complement strand
TGACGTACTCGTCGAGAATCTGGTTGATCTCGCGCGGCGTGGGGAATTTCTTCTTGTTGCTGGCCGCGTTCTTCTCTTCCTGAACTTCTTCGCGGATGATGTCGTTGCACAGCTCCACGCATTCGTCGCAGACGAATACCGAAGGGCCGGCAATCAGTTTACGAACTTCATGCTGGCTCTTGCCGCAGAAGGAGCAGTAAAGGAGCTTCTCCCCCTTACCATCACCCCTGCCATTATGGTTGTCGTTTGCCATCCTCAAACCTCATGAAGGACCAGGAACACTGTCACCAGAATGCGATTTTCCGCCACGCTTTGCAAGCGCTATATGTAACTGTATAGCACACCCAGCGGAAAGTTCACTTAAGAATCACGGGGTTTACGCGCGCTTTTCAATAACCGCGTCAATAAGGCCGAAGGCCTTGGCCTCCTCGCCGTCCATGAAATAATCCCGATCAGTGTCTTCTTTAATCTGATCCATGGTGCGCCCGGTATGGGCGACCAGTATCTGGTTCAGGCGTTCGCGCACACGCAAAATTTCGCGGGCATGGATGTCGAAATCCGACGCCTGGCCCTGAAAGCCGCCCATGGGCTGATGCACCATCATGCGTGCATGGGGCAGCGCAAAACGCTTGCGGGCGGCGCCGCCCGCAAGAATCAGCGCGCCCATGCTGGCAGCCTGACCGATACAGACAGTGCTTACGTCCGGCTTGATGAACTGCATGGTGTCGTAAACCGCCAAACCCGCATTGACCGCGCCGCCGGGGGAATTGATGTACAAATGAATATCCTTGTCGGGATTCTCGGATTCCAGGAACAACAACTGCGCCACGACGATATTGGCCATGTAGTCCTCGACCGGGCCCACCAGGAATACCACCCGTTCCTTGAGCAGGCGGGAATAGATATCGTAGGCGCGCTCGCCCCGGCCGGTGGATTCAATCACCATCGGCACCAAGCCCAGGGCCTGGGGGTTAACGGCTCCGCTGAATTGCCCGCTGTCTTTCATCATCTGCATCCTTCCTGAATGATTATCGTCAAAATGTGATACCTACTGAACGACTGTCTCGATCTTCAGTAATTCCTGAAAGCTCGCCGGCTTGTCTGCGACATCCGCCGTCACGAGCAGTTCTTCCACAACCTTTTCTTCCATCACCAGACTCTGAATCCCGTTCAGCCGTTCCGGACTGGCGTAGTGCCACTGGATGTATTCCTGCGGCGATTCGTATTCGGCGGCCATTTCCTCAACCCGGGCCCGCACCCGGGCCGGATCCGGCGAAATACCACGTGCGCGGATGATCTCGGCCAGAACCAGCCCCAACGCCACGCGGTTGCGGGCACGCTTCTGCAAGGCGGCCTCATCTACCGGCCCTGCGGAACCTGCCGCATCCTGCTTCAACCGTTGCACCTCCTCCTGCACCAGGCTCTGCGGCGCCTCAACCGGATTGATCTCGAGCAGCGCCTTCAGGGCACGACTGCGCACCACCGCGCGGATTCGTGCCGCCGCCTCGCGTTCAAGATTGGCCTTGAGCTCGACGCGCAGCTTCTCCATCCCGCCTTCTTGGACGCCAAGCTGCTTGGCAAATTCTTCGTTCAACTCGGGAAGGACCGGCTCGGCGATTTCATGCACCTTCACTTCAAATTCAGCCCGCTGACCTGCCAGGGTAGTACTGTGATAATCGGCGGGGAATTTCACATCCACGTTCCGCGTTTCGCCAACCTTCGCACCCACCAAGCCCTTCTCAAATCCCTCGATCAGCGCGCCCGAACCCAGTACCAGCGGGAACTGGGTGGCTTTGCCGCCTTCAAAATCCCTGCCGTTCATGCGGCCGGTAAAATCAATAGTTATACGATCGTCCATGCGCGCCTCGCGCGTCACCGGACTCCAGGTGGCGCGCTGCTTGCGGATGGTATCCAGCGTGCGCTCCACGTCTTCCACGGAGACAGTCACCGTCGGACGCTCAATGCGCACACCCACGAGGTCGGACCGCTTCACCTCGGGATAGATTTCAAATTCGACCGTATACTCCAGTTGCTGACCACGGCCCAAAGGTTTGGGCTGTATCCGCGGCTCGCCGGCAGGACGCAGCCCTTGGCTTCCGAGCGCTTCCGGAAGCGTGGTCTGAATCAACTCGCCCGCGATCTCATTCATCAACTTGCCGCCATATTGGGCTTCGACCATCTTGAGCGGCACCTTGCCAGGCCTGAAACCGGGCATACGCACCTGTTTCGACAGACGCTGGAGGCGCACGCTGAATTCTTTTTCCACCTGATCCGCCGGCACCGCGACCGTGAGCCGCCGCCCAAGCGTGCCAATGGTTTCAACCGAGACTTGCATTTGCCACCCTCACTTCTGTTTTAGTGTAAGACTTTGAACCGCCGAGTTATTGGGGCAGGATCATACCGGTTTGCCGGCGGAAGGCCAAGAATTCACCCGGAAGAAGTCGCCAAAAATCGGAAAATCCCGGTTTTCAGGTCTGTGGCAGGATGGTGCGAATGGGGAGACTCGAACTCCCAAGGGTTTCCCCACTGGAACCTAAATCCAGCGCGTCTACCAATTTCGCCACATTCGCATTAACCCATGCGGCGCAGTATAGCTCGAAGCCAGCCGGGAATAAGCCACCAAGCCAATGCGGGAAGTTCTGCTGAGAGAAGACAACGTAATGGAGTTGAAACGAACCGGGCGCGGGGTTCCGCGCCCGGTTACATCTACCAATAATGGTGGGCCGTGGAGGGCTTGAACCTCCGACCCGCTGATTAAGAGTCAGCTGCTC
>CAYIQV010000290.1:0-2773 GCA_964365635.1 uncultured Acidiferrobacteraceae bacterium | reverse complement strand
CCACCGCCTTGTATGGCGAATCCAGGCACGCTACGGTGAATGATAGTCGTATTGTAATCGCCACGGGCTGCGTAGCGGAGGAAGTTGGCGACGGTATACGGCGCCTGATCGTCATAAAGTTCGATGTCAATAACACCGAGAGCGGTTTCCATGCGCACGGTTGTTGCCGCTGCGAGGTGGGGCGATGAGAGTACGCCAGCGAGAATGGCACAGGCTGCGATTCGGAGATGCATCTGGTCGTGGAGATAGCGACGATGGAACAAGACTATGCTGGAAATTACCTGCGCGATATTCATACTCACCCTCCCGCCCCTTTATATTGAGGGGCTTGTAGTACTAAGGCCATTCTGACACAGTGTGATTGAATGGTCTAATCGGCTATTACAAAGCATTCTACTCGGGCATAAATAAGGCAAGAAACAGGCGTTATAGGGCCATTTTGTGGTTATGTTATGGTGCATGTGTCAGTTGTCATTTCTTCCATAGCTCTGTGAATACGTGGTGACTAACCCATGGAATGCATCGGCATAGAGACATGAAACTTATTGCCGGCGTCGATGAGGCAGGTCGTGGTCCACTTGCTGGTCCGGTAATAGCCGCTGCGGTTATCCTGGATGATAACCACACGATTGTCGGATTAGCTGATTCCAAGAAATTAAGCGCTGCCAGGCGCGAAGAACTTGCCATCCTGATCCGTGAGCATGCGTTGTGCTGGGCGTTAGGCAGGGCGGAAGTAGAAGAGATCGATCGTCTGAACATTCTGCAGGCAACTTTGCTAGCCATGCAGCGGGCTGTTGCCTCGTTGCCAACATGTCCAGAACTGGTATTGGTGGATGGAAACCAGCCTCCAGTGCTTCAGTGCCAGGTGCAAACGATTGTGCGTGGCGATGCCACGGTTCCCGCCATCTCCGCCGCCTCGATTCTTGCCAAGGTTGCGCGCGATGCCGAGATGGTCGAATTGGACAAGGATTTTCCGGGGTATGGCCTGTTCCAACATAAGGGTTACCCGACCCAAGCCCATATAACGGCCCTTAAGACCTTAGGTATCAGCCCTGTTCATCGTAGAAGTTTTTCCCCAGTGAGACATCTTATTGATTACAAAGAATAATTCTTGAATCGGTCCTGAGCATTCAAGCGCTTACCAAGACTTTAGAGTCAAATTCACGTAGACTAGCCGCACTCAAGTGAAGGGAACATGGCACAGTCAGGCGAAGGCATTCGCATATTATAAATACTTGGTAATTCATCATTTAAGTTAGATGTGGCGTGCAACATGTTCTCTATCCTGTCGAATTGTTCCTGGCCAGCTTGGCCCTGTACCAACCCCTGTCAATTTTCTCTTTTTTCTCTGATCTGAGCCGATAGAAATGCGGGTGTCGTTTTTGCTTCGCGCACTATTGGTTGCGCTATTTTCTTTACCTGGGTTGCTGATAATTCAGCGGGTATCCCATGCGGCCGAATGGTCAGTGGAGCCCTCGATACGCGTGGCGGGCGAATACAACGATAACATTCGTTGGACGACCCAGCCGCATAACAGCGTTTATGGGTCTACGATCGCGCCAAAACTGAATCTAGGCGTGCGCTCGTATATTTGGGAGATCAATGGCAGTGCGGAATATGAACGCAAGAATTATTCTGGTGAAAAAAGCCTTGATACCGATAATCGGTATTTCAGGCTGGGATCGTCGTACAGAACGGAACGCAGCATGTGGCGGTTGGATGGTTCGCTGACAAGGGCTTCAGTCCTGGCCAACGAGATGGTGTCAACCGACACGTATATCCAAGGGTACTATTATTACTTTCCTGTCGTGGATATCGTGCAGACGCACAGAATTAGGGAAGTTGCCAATATCAGCCCTTCGTGGTCATGGTTGATGGATGAACGGAAACAGCTACTGTTATCGTATCAATATACCGATGTTTCATATCTGGACGGAAGCAGCGTTGGATTGAGTGACAGTCGTAACCACGGCGCTACGATAAAGTTCACGAACCAGATCAACCCAGCAGATCAGGTATTTTTTTCAGGCAGCTATTCTCTTTTCCATGCCCCTGAAGTGGCACACGCGCCTGCAATTGACATTTATACCTATGTCGCAAATGCTGTTAACCCCATGCTGGTATCAAGTGAGTCCAGAAGCACCTCGTATCAGGCCGGAATCACCCATGCTTTTTCAGAGAACATGCGCGGTAATTTGTCGCTTGGTTCAAGGCGCACTGACGCTGAACAGCTTTATCGAACATGCCCATCGCCAAACAGCTGGTATCTTTCCCCTACAGGTACTCCATTGTTTTATCCAGGTTTTGGAGAGCCCTGCCTCGCCCCATACGTGTATAGAACGGCATTCAGTGTACAGTCGAGCGCCATTTTCAGTGGTGGTCTGGAAATAAAGCATGAGAACACCAATGCTAGTACTGGAGTAAGCCGTGATTTCAGCTCGAGTTCCGCAGGCGATCAGGTTCGGAAGGACATGCTAAGTCTTGGGGTAAAGCAACTAATTACTGCCAGATTGTCAGGGAATATCTCAGGCAATATTTCTGAATACAGTTCAGAGACGGGCGCTGTCGGGAATTTCAACTACAGGTCATATCAGGTTCAGCCGAGCTTGCATTGGTGGTGGACGCGGGAACGGCGAGCAGCGTGATGGAAAGCGCGATCAGAAGGTCTTTTTTCCCGCCGCCGGGGACCTGGCGCGGACCATGGGCGACCTCGTCTTCGCGGCCATGGTCATGTTCGTGATTATCGCTATGAGGATGGGCCATTGACATGGTG
>CAYIQV010000289.1:0-2792 GCA_964365635.1 uncultured Acidiferrobacteraceae bacterium | reverse complement strand
CGCAAAAACTCCTGTGGATCGCGCTGCAAAAGGCCCAAAATGCCGCCAAGCCGGCGCAGCATGAAGGTCAATGGCGCGACCCGGTCCGCCGCCGCGTGCTCATCCCGCAGCTTGTTGATGTCACGAACGAGATCGAACAACACCGCCAGCGCACCAGGGGTGTTGAGGTCGTCATCCATGGCATCGAGAAAGCGTTCCTCGTAAGCCGCCGCCGAACCGGGATCGGCCTCCATCGGCGTCTCTTTGAGGGCAAGGTAGAACCGGGTCAGCGCCGCCTTAGCCCCTTGCAGGTTGTCATCGGAATAATCGAGCGGGCTGCGATAATGACTCGACAGAATGAAATAACGCACCGTCTCGGGGTCGAATTTCTTGAGCACCTCGCGCACGGTGAAGAAATTGCCGAGCGACTTTGACATCTTCTCTTGGGCCACGCGCACGAAACCGATGTGCATCCAGGTATTGACGAAGTGGCTGCCCGTGGCCGCCTCGCTCTGGGCGATCTCGTTTTCGTGGTGTGGAAATTTCAAATCCATGCCGCCGCCGTGAATATCGAAGTGATTGCCCAGGCACTTGATCGACATGGCCGAGCACTCGATATGCCAACCGGGGCGGCCGGATCCCCACGGGGAATCCCACTGCGGTTCGCCCGGCTTGGCCGTTTTCCACAGGACAAAATCCAGCGGGTCGTCTTTTTCTTCATCGACCTCCACGCGCGCACCGGACTTGAGCTCATCCAGCGTCTTGCCGGAGAGCGCGCCGTAGTCACGGAATTTGCGCACGCGGTAGTACACGTCCCGGTTTTTGGCCTGATAGGCATAACCGCCCTGCACCAGCCGGCCGATCATGTCGAGGATTTCCTTGATATGCGCCGTGGCGCGCGGCTCATTGTCCGGCGGCAACACACCCAGGGTCTGCGCGTCTTCGTTCATGGCCGCGATGAAACGCGCCGTCAGCGCGTTGATGTCTTCCTTATTTTCAGCGGCGCGCTTGATGATCTTGTCATCGATGTCCGTGATATTGCGGATGTAGGTTACGTCGAACCCGCGTGCGCGCAGATAACGCGCCACCATGTCGAACACCACCATGACGCGTGCATGGCCGAGATGGCAGTAGTCATAGACCGTCATGCCACAGACATACATCCGGGCTTTCCCCGGTGTCAGTGGAGTGAAAAGTTCTTTTTTCTTTGTCAGACTGTTGTAGATATGCAGCATGCGGTCATTCGCCTTGTTTGAATTGTTGCGCGAGACCCAAACGCTGGGTGGCCCGCTGAAAACCGATCAGGAAGAACACGCGCGGCATTTCCGGTCCGTGTATCTGCCCCGTCAATGCGCTACGTAACGGCTGAAACAATGCCTTGCCCTTGGCACCCGTTATCGCCTTGACGCTTTCTGCGTAAGCGGAAAAATCCATTTGCGGACGCAGCAACGCCGCCGCCTTGCCAAAGAAGTCCGGACCCGCGCCGAGGATGGCATTACGCGCCTCCGACGTGTAAGCAAGTTTTTCAGCGTAAACCCGCTCCGCCCATTCGCCCGCTTCCTGAGGAAACAGGACATTGGCACGTACCGCTTCCACAAAGGCCGTGCGTTCGCTCGCGGGAACCAGGCCATGCACCGCCTGTTTCATCCAATCCCACAGCGCATCGGTGCTGGCATGCACAATGGCTTCATGTTGCCAGTGCAGCAATTGCGCCTCGTCATAACGCGCCGGCGCGCGTCCCAGACGCGCAAGATCGAAATGCTCCGCCAGATCAGACATGCTCATCAACGTATTGGCTTCGTAGGTATGCCCCAGACGCGCGAGATAATTGTTGACGGCCAGCGGCAGAAAACCGCTTTCTCGTAATTCATGCACGCTCTTGCTGCCAGTGCGCTTGGACAGCGGCGCGCCGTCGGCGCCGACCACCAGCGCAATGTGCGCATATTCCGGCAGCGGCAGCCCAAGGGCCTGCAACAACAGAATCTGGCGCGGCGTATTCGTGAGATGGTCTTCGCCGCGGACCACCAGCGTGGTTCCCATCAGCGCATCGTCGATGGCGTTGCAAAAGAAAAACGCCGGCGTGCCATCGGAGCGGCGAATCACGAAATCGCCGATGTCCGAGGTGGCAAAGCTTTGTAAGCCACGCACCTTGTCCTGAAACGCCACCGTCACACCGTCCCCCACGTGAAACCGCAGCGTCGCGGGCGACCCTTGGTAAAAACGCGCCTCGACATCGGCCCGGCTCAAAGAACGGCAGCGACCGGCATAACGCGGCGGATGGCCCGCCGCGAGCTGGGTTTTGCGGGAGATCGCGAGCTCGTGTTCACTGCAAAAACAGGGATAAGCCAAACCCTTTGCTTCCAGGGCGTCAAAATATTCCTTATAGATAGGACCGCGCTCAGACTGGGCATAGGGGCCGTGACCGCCACCCACCCCCGGACCTTCGCCCCAGCCCAACCCCAGCCAGCGCAGGTCTTCTTCGATCGCCAGCGCGTATTTCTCATGCCCGCGCATGGCGTCCGTATCCTCCAGCCGCAGCAGAAATACCCCATGCGTCCGCCCGGCCAGCAGAAAGTTGAACAAGGCGGTGCGGACATTGCCCAGATGCAGCAGTCCGGTCGGGCTGGGCGCAAAACGGGTCTTAAAAGGTTGGGATTCCATGAGGGCGCCATGTTAACGGAAACCACGGTGCCGGTGAAACCCTCGTGATACCCCTTGCAGTCGATACCCGCGGGAATAGACTCAATATATAATGCCCCGATTCCACTAAACTGACTTTACCGAGATCGATCCTACATATATGAGCACCAACC
>CAYIQV010000288.1:0-2805 GCA_964365635.1 uncultured Acidiferrobacteraceae bacterium | reverse complement strand
TTGTCCCATGAGCCATGAATTGCCTGCTGGATTGTTGAGGCAACGATACCCTAAAACGCAGCGTGCCGGCATAAAGCCGGCACGCTGTTATCAGACAGACAGTCTTTAAGTATCAGAAGCGGAAATACAGACCCACGGACACCACCGGATACCATTTAAAATCGCTCAGTTCGGATTCCGCCGTGACGCGCTCGGCTTCCAGTCAGCTTAGAAAAGTGGAGTCACTGCTTAATGTGCCTCCGCTTGAGTTCAAAGCCAGCTTGGGCGAATTCTGGTACAGGGCGCCAATATCCGCCGTCAGACCAAAGCTGCCGTTCGGGCGGCTGCCCCAGCCCAGACCCAGATAGGGCGAGGTTTTGCTGAAGGTAAGTTTGCCCGTGAGACTTCCCACTTGGGCAGCGGTATAAGAAGTGCCATTGATCGTATAGGTCGAGCCAGCGGTGGGTTTACCGGTTAACGACAATTCATTGTTGTTAACCAACACACCTGCCGTCATATGAAATATCCCGCTAAAGGGGTGATAGTTTGCCAGCAGTCCCACGGTTTGCAGTTTGAACTCGTAATCGTAATCAACCTGGTTGGTCGTATCCGTGGTCTTGAGATTGTACGAATTGAACGCCAGACCGACGCTCAGCTTGTCGCTCAAACCCTTGGACAACTCGACGCCAGCGCCGAGCGTTCCGGCTTTTACATTAACGCCGATATCGGCACACACGACAGTTGCCGAAAGGGCCAGCGTGGATCCGGCAACAACGGCAAACAAGGTTTTTTTCATGGTGTCTCCCAGACGTAAGTTTGATTTGGAATCCGGCCGTGCATCACCACGGCATTGGGGCTGCATCCGTACAAGCGGGAAATTCCTGCTATCAGGATAAAGTTAGTTCATCCCGAAGCACATGCAAGCGACGCTATCCCATTATATCTATGACCAAATAACGCACCATCAATCGGGGATATGCTGCCGGTGTCCGTCCGGCCGCCAAGCCGGCGCAATAACGTTCGGCATAGTCGAACGCTCCAGCAGCGTCGCCGGGGCCACGGTAAATTCACCGTAACGCCGGTTGATACGGTCGATGGCGCTGGAGCGCTCCAGCAGGCGGGCATCTTCCGTCGAAAAAAGCTCAAGCTGGCCGGAGGCGGAACGCAGATGGGTGGCCGTCACCTGCACCTGCGTGACAGCCTCGCCGTGCCAACGCTGCCGCAGAAACTTCTGCGCCAGATCGAACAGGCGCCGACCATCGGGAAGCCCGTAGGGAAAAACGAACATCTGCTCCAGCTTTTCATCCTGACAGTACGAACGAGCGGAGCGAGTAGGGCTACCTTTTTGCGGCGCGGCGAGCCGCAACCCCACATACAGCCGACCGGCCTGCATGTCGTAACGGCGCAGACGCACTGCCACCTTCTCGCACATGTGCCGCAGGTAAACCTCGATGACGCGCCGCGAGACCGTGTGCGGCGGCAACACTTTCCCGTGACCGACAGACTGAGGCGGCGCCACCTCGGAGGCAACCGGTTCTGTGTCCTTGCCCTGGCACACGAGCCAGAGATATTTGCCCACCACCCCGTAACGGCGCGCGAGCACCGTCAGTGGCAGATTCGCCACGTCGCCGCAGGTGCGCGCGCCATACAGGGAAAGAAACTCGGCAATGTGCGGGCCCAGACCACAGATTTTTTCCATCGGCACGTCGTGCAGGCGCTCGCGCGACTCCCACGGTGGAATCACGGTCAGGCCATTCGGCTTTTGCATGTCCGAAGCCACCTTGGCGATGGATTTGTTCCCGGCAACGCCGATGGAAAAAGGCAAGCCGCCGCTGACCTCGTGGATGTGCTGCCGGACCTGCTGCGCCATGCGCTCGGGACTGCCGTGCAGGCGCTGGCAGTGGGTCACGTCGATGAACGCCTCATCCACACTGAACACCTCCACGTCCGGGCTGATGTCGTGGAGCGCGTGCATGATGCGCGTGGAAATCCCGGCGTACACCTTGGGCCGCGCCGGGCGCTGGATCAGGCCGGGGCAAAGTTTGCGCGCCTCATAAACGCGCATCCCGGTTTTCACGCCGCAGGCGCGTGCTTCATACGAGCAGGTAATGAGCGTGGTGCCGACATCGCCGTTGGTAACCCCGACCGGCTTGCCGCGCAGCTCGGGAAAGTCGCGCTGTTCGACCGACGCAAAGAAGGCGTTCATGTCGATGTGAATGATGGCCCGCGGCCAGTAGCAGGTGAGCGCGGACATGGTTCATCGATAGGAACGGAACTGGCCGACCACCACGCCCTGAATGCGCACGCGCGCGGCGGGATAACGCATTGGCGCCATCTGGCTGTTAGCCGGGTGCAGAGTGACGCTGTCGTCACGATTTTTCTGCAGGCGCTTGAGCGTAGCCTCGAGGCCGTCGATCAACGCCACCACAATGTCGCCGTTGTCCGCCGTCTCGCGTTTTTCCACGACCACCATGTCGCCGTCGAGAATGCCGTCCTCGATCATGGAGTCACCCATCACACGCAACACGAAGCGGTTGCTGTTGACAAAAAATTCGCTGAGATCGATTTCCTCCTCGCCCGGAATGGCCTCGATCGGACGGCCGGCGGCGATGCGCCCAAGCAACGGCAGGGTAAAGGCGTGTGCGGCCCCTGCCCGCCCCTTGCGCAGCCGGACACCACGGGCACGGTCCGCCTCGATGGCAATCAGCCCCTCGGACTCCAGCGCGCGCAGATAACGATGCACCACGCCCCGCGAGGCGATACCGATATGATCCGCGATCTCACGCAGCTTGGGCGCATAGCCGTGGCGCATCGTGTACGCACGGA
>CAYIQV010000287.1:0-2827 GCA_964365635.1 uncultured Acidiferrobacteraceae bacterium | reverse complement strand
AACACGGCAGTGGCAGGGTTTTGTGGGCCGCGGTCATGGCATACATGTCGTAGGGCTCCCCGCTCGATGTCCGCCGGCCGTGGAATTTCTTGCCGTACCACGAGGCCACGCCGCGTTCGTGATAGTCGGAAATGTCGGTCAGCGGATAGTAGGTTTTGCCTGCGACGGTATAGGAATTGTTGCCCTTGGCCGATTTGGGTTCGGGCTTCGGAACCGCGTCGGGAATGGCCATGACCTCCGCCGGCGGGCGCGCCTCGGGGCCATCGTCCTGGTAATAACCGCCGCTACGAGAGAGGGTGCCGCAGGCGGAAAGCAAAACCAGCACTGGCACGAGCAGGAACCATGGTTTCATCGTGTTTCGGCCTCGCGGCGTTGGCGCATCAGTTCGCCCAGTTCGTAGACAGCCATCGCGTAAAGTGTGCTGTGATTATACCGCGTGATGGCATAGAAATTATTATACCCGAGGCGGAAGAAGGGGCCGGTCTCGCCTTCCAGTTCGATCAGGGCGGCGCGCCGGTCGTGTTCCTTCCGGGCCGGGGGATAAATTCCGTATTGTACAAGGTGGCGGATGCTGAGCGCCGGTTTGATGCCCAGGCGCTCGACCCAGAAGTACAGTGTCCCTTCGACCCGCACGTCGTCCACCACCGGGGCATCGGTTTCCCAGCCGCTGTGCTTCAGGTAATTGGCGACACTGCCGATGGCGTCTTCGGGGCTGCCCAGGATATCGCGTTTGCCATCGCCGTCGAAGTCCACGGCATAGCGCCGGTAGCTGCTGGGGATGAACTGCGGTATGCCCATGGCGCCGGCGTACGATCCCTTGAGGTGGCACGGGTTGACCTTAAGCTCGCGCGCCAGCAACAGGAATTCCTCCGTTTGGCCACGAAAAAAGGCGGCACGGGGCGGGTAGTCCAGCATCAAGGTGGCGAGCGCATCGAGCACCGGATAATTGCCCTTGTTTTTGCCATATTGGGTTTCCACGCCGAGGATGGCGGCAATAATTTCCGGGGCCACGCCGTGTTGCTCACGTGCCCGCTCAAAGGCCGGCGCATTTTTTTTCCAGAACCGGACCCCGCGTTGTACATTTTCCTCGGTCAGAAATATTTTCCGGTATTCGTACCAGGGCAAGGCTTCGGCGGGCCGCTCCATGGCTTCGATGATTTCGGGGCGGAGTCGGGCACAGCGGAAGGCACGCTGGATTTCCTGGGTAGTGAATCCATGGTTTTCCACCATGCCGGCCGCGAAGACCTCGAGTTCCGGATAATCGGAGAATGTCACGGCGTAGCCGGGCGACAGGAACATCAGCGTCATCAGGAAAATCGGCAGTCGCGCCAGGGAAGGGCGTCGCATATTATTGCTCGACAATTTTGCGGTGTGTCTGGATGCTCATCAGGACGCCAAAGATGGCCATGATTGTGACGATGGAGCTGCCGCCATAGCTCATCACTGGCAACGGGACGCCGACGATAGGCAGGATGCCCGTGACCATGCCCATGTTCACGAAGAAGGAGATGAAGAAGGTGAGGCTCAGGCTGCCGGCGAGCAGGCGTGCGTAGGCGTCCTGCGCGAGATAGGCGATCAGCATCCCGCGGCCGACGATGAAGACATAGAGACCCACCAGCAGTAGGCTGCCGATGAGCCCGAATTCCTCGGCGAACACGGCAAAGATGAAGTCGGTGGAGGATTCGGGCAGGTATTCGAGATGCGCCTGGCTGCTGTTGAGCCAGCCCTTGCCGTAGAAGCCGCCCGAACCCACGGCGATCATGGATTGAATGGTGTGATAACCGGTGCCGAGCGGGTCAGCATCGGGATTGAACAGTGTTATTACGCGGTTACGCTGGTACTCGTGCAGGTGATTCCAGGCAAAGGGCGCCGCCACCGCAAGGGTAGCGAAGAGAGTGGTGATTACGCGCCAGCGCACGCCTCCCAGAAACAATACAAAGACCCCGGCGCTTAAGACCAGCAGGGCAGTGCCAAGATCCGGTTGCTTGATGATGATCAGCGCCGGCACCAGGGCCATGAGGAAGGCGAGGCCGAGACGCGGGAGTCCGGGCGGCAGGTGGTCGCGCGCCAGATACCACGACAGCATCATGGGCACGCCCAGCTTCATGATCTCGGCAGGCTGGAATTTGATGAATCCGAGATGCAACCAGCGTTGTGCGCCCTTGCCGATGACGCCTACGGCAAATACGGCGATCAGCAGGATCATGCCGATGGCAAATACGACGGGCGACCAGCGCTCCAGAATTTCCGGGCGGATTTGCGCGACCACGAGCAACGTGCCGAAGCCCAGCAAGAGGTGCAGAAAATGACTGAAGGTGGCGCTCGTGTCCTTGGCGCTGGCGCTGTACACCACGAACAGGCTGATGGCCGCGAGGCTGAGCAGCGCGTAGAACAGCGTTTTGTCGAGATGCAGACGTTGCAGGCCCATGTCAGTGTTTATTTATTGCGGCGGCAGGATAGCACTTGAAGAGTTTGTTCCATAAACATGCCCGAAGCCTTGAGCCTTAGACGCTATGCCGCCGCAATAAATGGCAATCTTAAGAAGTTTTCTTATTGATCCGGCACTAAGAAAATAAAATAGAGTTACCTGCATATGTTACCTTCGTTTAAACAACATTTGTGCCGGATCAATAAGCGCATTGGTCGGGAAACGTCCTGGTCTTATTCGTCATCATCCGATCCCGCTTTTTTGAGAATGGGTGCGGCGGTGTCCTTGCCCAGAATTATCATGTCCATGACCCTGCGCGCGATGGGGGCCGCCGTGGAACCGCCATGCCCCCCGTTTTCCACGATCACGGCCACGGCCACCTTGGGGTCGCCGACCGGC
>CAYIQV010000286.1:0-2839 GCA_964365635.1 uncultured Acidiferrobacteraceae bacterium | reverse complement strand
GGCCTTGGCCCGGTGCAGCGCCGCGCCCAGCGCGGCCAGCAGGCGGTCGGTGCTGTCGCCGTCTTCCGGGTAACAGGCGGTGGCGAAGCTGGCGGTGGCGCGCAACTCCACGTCGGCATGGGCCACCGTCGCCGCTTCGATGACGGTGCGCAGGCGTTCGGCCAGATCCTCGGTGGCGGTCTTGCCGGTGTTGGGCAGCAGACAGAGGAATTCCTGGCCGCCCCAGCGGCCCACGGTGTCCGTGCCGCGCAGCGTCGTGCGTGCCAGACGGCTGAGCGCCACCAACAGCGCGTCGCCATGCTGTACGCCGTAGCCGTAGTTGACGACCTTGAACCGGTCGATGTCGAAAAATATGAGGCCGAACGGGCGGCGACGGTGCGCACTGCGTTCGCGCTCCGCGTCGAGCAGCGCCCGGAAGGCGGCGCGGTCCGGCAGGCCGGTCAGCGGATCGCGGGTATCGCCCGCAACCGGGTTCGGTTTATTCATCACTAATATTTTTCGCCGCAAAGACGGCCGCTCCTGCGCATCCTGCGCCCGCGGCATTTGTACGTCCCTGTACAGCACAAAGAAGATCTCTATCAATCAACCAGAATAACCTTTGCGCTCTTTGCGCCTTTGCGGCAAATAATCGTAATTAATCAGGCCTTCCTTAATTTTGTGGAAACATTTCGCAACCCATCGGAAGCAGAGATCGAGCAACTCTTACGGCGTGTCCAGACGATCGCTGTCGTCGGGCTATCTCCGAAAATCAGGCGCCCGAGCTATCAGGTGGCCGCGCAGATGCAGGCATTCGGTTACCGCATCATTCCCGTGCGCCCGGCGGTGGAGTCGGTGCTGGGCGAGAAGGCCTTCGCCACCCTCATGGACGTTCCGGAGAAAATCGACCTCGTGGATGTGTTCCGCGCACCGGAGCATGTGGATGCACTCGTGGAGGAGTGCCTGGCCTTGAGAGGCAGGACGGATACCGCGGGTCTTGCGATGCAACCCTACCCTTGGGCGTTGTGGCTGCAGGACGGGGTGGTGAACGAGGCAGCCGCGCGCCGCGCGCGTGAAGCCGGGATGACGGTGGTCATGAACCGCTGCATTTACCGGGACTACCTGCGGTTCTTCGGCCCGTCGCGGCGGTCTTGAATTAGGTTTATTTGCCCTGGCGCACGCGTTAAGCTTTGAAGATGTCCACCCCCTTTACCAAAATGCACGGCGCCGGCAACGATTTCGTGGTCTTCGACGGCACCCGCCATCCTATTCCCCTGACACCGGAGAATATCCGCCGTCTGGCCGACCGCCATTTCGGGATCGGTTTCGATCAGGTACTGCTGGTGGAGTCGCCACGGAGTCCAGGGGCGGATTTCCGTTACCGTATCTTCAACGCCGACGGCGGTGAGGTCGAACAATGTGGCAACGGGGCGCGATGTTTTGTGCGCTTTGTCCGCGACAAGGGACTGACAAACAAGGATGAAATCGCGGTTGAGACATTGGGCGGCATGATTTACCCACGTCTTGAGCCGGATGGTCAGGTGACCGTCAACATGGGGGTGCCGCGTTTTGAGCCGCGGGAGGTGCCATTTGAGGCAGAAATGCGCGCCAAGGTCTATGATTTAAAAGTAGGCGAGGCCGTGGTGGCCGTGAGTGTCCTGTCCATGGGCAACCCGCACGCCGTGCAGGTTATCCCGGACGTCGACAGCGCCCCGGTCAATACCCAGGGACCGTTAATCGAGCGGCATCCGCGATTTCCCAAGCGCGTGAACGCCGGTTACCTGCAGGTTGTGGATCGGCGCCATGTCCGGTTGCGGGTCTATGAGCGGGGAGCGGGGGAGACACTGGCTTGCGGGACGGGCGCCTGCGCCGCCGTGGTGGCCGGTCGCCAAAGAGAATTGCTGAATGATAAGGTAGAGGTGAAATTGTTGGGCGGCACATTGAAGATTTCCTGGAGCGGTGAAGGGGAACCGGTGTGGATGACGGGTCCGGCGGTTACCGTGTTCGAAGGCACTATTGATCTGGAACGGCTATGACACAGAAATTACCCAGTGGCGAATTTGATACGGAACTTTCCTGGGAGGAAGCGGTGTCGCGCTACCTCGAGGACCACCCCGATTATTTTGTGCAACATCCGGAAACCATTGCCAAGCTGATTCTGTCGCACGAGGTAGGCGGCCGGGCGGTTTCGCTCATCGAACGCCAGGTGCAGGTGCTGCGCGAACAGAACCAGAATTATCAGCAGCAGCTGCGCGAACTGGTGAATAACGCGCGCGAAAACGATGTGCTGAGCGGACGCGTGCATCGCTTTGCCACCGCCATGATCAGTTGCGGCTCGCTTGACAATGTGCTCGACACGGCTTACGACCTGTTGCGCCAGGAATTCCGTCTGGAAGCCGTCGCCATTCAGTTTCTGGGCAGGTCCGCCGACAGCGCGCGGCGCGAATTCGTCATGGACGATGACAAACGCCTGAACGCGCTGCTCCGGCAATTCAGTTCCGGCAAGCCGATCTGCGGCGGCAAGTATGAGGAGAGCCTGATGGGCTATCTCTTCGGAGAGCAGGCGCATGAAATCAAGTCGAGCGCCCTGATTCCGCTCGGGGAGAAAAACCCGCGCGGTGTGCTGGCGTTCGGTACGCACGACCCGCACCGGTTTCACCCAGGCATGGGCACGGTCTATCTCAGCCGGCTCGGCGAGCTGCTCATGCACAACATTACGCAGCATCTGAGGTAGGCAGGGGCCGGGACGTGCGAAAGCTTTATGCCACAGCAAGCACGTGATCTGGTTCCACGTTTTTTGGTTCACCTCGGCAACGAGCGCCGTTTTTAGCCCCTGACAAACACCCATTACGGCCGCGACCTA
>CAYIQV010000285.1:0-2863 GCA_964365635.1 uncultured Acidiferrobacteraceae bacterium | reverse complement strand
CATCGCCAGCGGCAGTTTCGACTTGTGCAGTTGCTGGAAATAGGCGGTGTAGTCGTAGCTGGTGAAGGCGTTCTCGCGCCCGCCGTTCTCGGCGATGATGCGCGAAAACTCGTTGGGTCCGTGCAGCGCCGTGCCCTTGAACATCATATGTTCCAGCACGTGCGAAATGCCGGTCAGTCCCTGAGGCTCGTCCTGGCTGCCAATCTTGTACCAGACCTGTGAGACCACGACCGGCGAGCGGTGATCTTCCTTGACGATGATGCGCAACCCGTTGGGCAGAGTCATTTCCTGCACCTGGGTACAGGCAGCGAGCCACAGGCTCAGAGGGATAAGCCAGAACAATTTATTATGCATAGGGTTTTCCTGATGATTCTTCTATAATTGTGCCACAGCTTTGATCAGGATATCGGAAGAAAATTCCCCAGGATCGTTATTTGACCTTGCCCAACCACTCCCAGCCAACCGAAACCGGCAAGCCCTCTGGCCTCTTTGGCCGACTGCGCGACAAACTCTCCGCCACCCAGCGTTCGCTGACGCGCGGCCTGAGCGATCTGCTGCTGGGCCAGCGCGCACTGGATGAAGGTCTCCTCGAGGAACTGGAGACGCTGCTGCTGTCGGCCGACGTCGGTGTGGAAACCACCCAGACACTGCTGTCCGGAATCACCGAACAGGTGTCGCGCAAACAGCTGACCGATACCCGCGCCGTGTACGGTGCGCTGCGGCAAAACATCCTGGCCATCCTTAAACCCTGCAGCCAACCCTTGGCGATTTCCGCGGCCAAACCGTTCGTCATCATGGTCGTGGGGGTCAACGGCGTGGGCAAGACCACCACCATCGCCAAACTCTGCCACCGGCTGAAAACCGATGGCCACGACGTACTGCTGGCGGCCGCAGACACGTTCCGTGCGGCCGCCATCGAACAATTGAAGACCTGGGCCGGCCGCCTCGATATTCCGGTCATCGCCCAACACACCGGCGCGGATGCCGCCGCCGTGGTGCACGATGCCCTGAGCGCCGCCGCCGCTCGCCACAGCGATATCCTGATCGTGGACACCGCCGGGCGGCAACACACCCAGGCCGGATTGATGGATGAATTGAAAAAGATCAAACGCGTCATCACGAAAATTGACGCCGCCGCGCCGCACGAAGTGCTGCTCGTGCTGGACGCCGGTACCGGCCAGAACGCGTTGTCGCAGCTGACCCACTTCCGCGACGCCGTCGGAGTGTCGGGGCTGGTGGTCACCAAACTCGATGGCACCGCCAAAGGCGGCATCCTCATCGCCATGGCCCAGAAAACCGGCCTGCCCATCCGCTATATCGGCGTGGGTGAATCCATAGATGATCTGCGTGTATTCAGCGCCGAGGAATTTGTGGACGCCATTCTGCCGCAAGGCGATTAGGCGGTGCCTCCGACATGATCCAGTTCAGCCACGTATTCAAACGCTATCCGAGCGGCTTCGACGCTCTGCGCGATATCAACCTGAAAATGGAAGCGGGGGAGATGGCCTTCATCACCGGGCACTCGGGCGCCGGCAAGAGCACCCTGCTCCGGCTCATCACCCTCATCGAGCGGCCCACGCGCGGTGAGGCCATCGTTAATCACAAGAACCTCATGCGCCTGCCGCGCCGGCGCATTCCCTATTTCCGGCGGGACATCGGCGTGGTCTTCCAGGACCACAAACTGCTTTTTGACCGCACTGTCTTCGACAATGTCGCGCTGCCCCTGATCGTCACCGGCGCCGATCACCGTGAAATTCCGCGGCGCGTGCGCGCGGCGCTGGAAAAGGTGGGACTGCTCGACAAGGAACGCATGTATCCGATTACGCTTTCGGGCGGCGAGCAACAGCGCGTCGGCATCGCCCGCGCCGTGGTCAACAAGCCGCCCCTGCTGCTCGCGGATGAACCGACCGGCAATCTCGATTCGGCCCTGTCCGACGAAATCCTCGATATCTTTCTCGACTTCCACCACCACGGGGTGACGGTGTTGATCGCCACCCATGACCATCATCTGATCAGCCGGGCGCGCAAACGCGTACTGGAACTCAAGCAGGGTGAGATCCTGTCCGACTCTGGAGTCAGAACATGATCCGGAATTATCTGTTGCGGCACACGCAGACACTCTTCTACAGCCTCGGGCAACTGGCGCGAGCGCCGGTGGCCACGCTCATGACCGTGGCCGTGATCGGCATCACGCTGGCGCTGCCGACCGGCCTTTTCCTGCTTCTCGAAAACGCGCAGCAACTGAGCAGCGGCTGGGAGAACAACGGCCAGATTTCGCTGTTCCTCAAACAGGACGTCTCGAGCGCGGCGGCGGAAAAACTGGCGGACAAGATCCGGCGGCTGTCATCGGTCGCACGGGTCGAGCATGTATCGCGCGAAGCGGCGCTCGCGGAATTCAAACGCCTCTCCGGTTTCGGCGACGCCCTCGATGCCCTGGATCGCAACCCGCTGCCGGCCGTGTTGATCGTGCATCCGGATGCGGCCTACAACCACCCGGATGCCTTGCAGGCACTGGTCCGGGACCTCGGCCGCTACAGTGAAGTCAGCCTGGCGCAGCTCGATCTGGAGTGGGTACGCCGGCTGCACGCCATGCTGGCGCTGGCCAAGCAGGGCGTGCTGATTCTGGCCGGTCTCCTTTCCGCCGCCGTGCTGCTCATCATCGGCAACACCATCCGCCTCGCCGTGCTCAACCGCCGCGACGAAATCGAGATCACCAAACTGATTGGCGGCACCAACGCCTTCATCCGCCGCCCCTTCCTTTATTCCGGCCTGATCCAGGGCCTGCTGGGAGCCGTCGCCAGTTGGTTGTTGGTCGGCCTCACCCTGCTGATCCTCTCCGGGCCCATCCAGGACCTCACCGCCC
>CAYIQV010000284.1:0-2881 GCA_964365635.1 uncultured Acidiferrobacteraceae bacterium | reverse complement strand
TGCGTGTTCATAAAATAAGCATACGGCAGGTACCGGAAAACACAAAGCGCCCTGCCCGCATCAAGGACTGGCCCTCTTGGGGCTGATCGCGAGAATACGCTGGCGGCCGCGCTCTGCCAGCCATATGGTCCCATCTTTACCGAAAGCCATCCCCTGCGGGGATCTGAGTCCTGAGAGGATTGCTTCCAACTGCCCATCCTTGAGCCGCAACAGCCTTCCCAAATGCACATCCTCGGTAATCCAAAGCGCGCCGTCCGGTGCGAACTCCACTTGGTCCGGCTCATCCAGATCGTCGAGCACCACATCCATTTCACCGTTCTTGTAGGACAGGACCCGGCCGGTGGCCGTTTCCGCAAAAACGATCGCGCCATCGGCGGCCACGGCTACGCCTTCCGGACGATTCAGGCCACCAAGAATTATTTCTGCCATCTGACCTTCCTTGCGCGACACACGCCGCACAAGCGTGCGCCGGCCCTCGTGATGCGCGACAGGACTTCCAAGTCTCTCTCGCGCACTCGGTCAGAGCCGGCGCAATTATCCCGGGTCTCGCTCCGCTCGCCCGGGCCTCGGCCGCCCTGCGGTCGAGCGGTGCGCGCTTTCGGCGCGCACCAGACGCTCGCCCACAATGGCTCTACGGCGCGATGGCCTGGCTGCTTCGCCCGCCAGGCCGCGCCTACCTCGTACTACTCGCCTCGGTGCTTCGCACCTTCCATGGCTCGCAGCGGATGAGATGGATTTATCCCGCTTTCGCGGCGTTTGTTTACTTGGTTACTTCCGTTTCTACTTCAATCTCTTTCACTTCCTGATGCCCGCGCGGCAGCTTTGATCCACGCTTGGCGCGCTCGCCCACGTATTGATCGATGTCGTTGCCGGAACGGAGCAGCAGTTCGCCCTTGCCCGTGCGCAGCAGGAGCCGCTGGCCTTCCTTGAAGACGGCGACGCCGGCCAGATACTCCTCGCGTTTCGTCACCTTCGCGCCGGGAATGGAAAGAATCCGCTCGCCCTTGCCCTTCTCCATCGGCGGGAGTTCATCGACCTTGAACACCAGGATGTTGCCCTTGTTGGTGACGGCCGCCAGCCAGTCTTCTTTCATGCTCAGCACGCGCTGCGGCGGCAATGCCTTGGAGCCCTTCGGCACCTTGAGCACGGCCTTGCCGGCGCGGCGATCGGTGATGAGATCGCCCAACTTGCAGACAAAACCATAGCCGGCATCCGAGGCAATGAGATAGAGATCTTCCGGCACACCCATCATCACGCCCGCCCACGTGGCGCCGGGCGGAGGATTCAGGCTGGAGGCCAACGGTTCGCCATGGCCACGCGCCGAGGGCAGCTTGTACGCCGGCAAGGTATACGAACGGCCGGTGGAATCGAGGAACACCACCTGTTGATTGCTCTTGCCGCACGCGGCTTGCAGGAATTTATCTCCGGTCTTGTAATCGAGCGCGCGCGCGTCCACCTCGTGGCCCTTGGCGGCACGCACCCAGCCCTTCTCGGACAGGATGACGGTGATTGGCTCGGTGGGCAGGAGTTGGGTGACGTCGATGGCCTTGGCGGCCTCGCGCTCGATGAGCGGTGAGCGGCGTTTGTCGCCGAACTCTTCGGCATCGGCGATGATTTCATCACGCACCATTTGCTTCAGCTTCAGGGCGCTCTTGAGAACACCTTCCAGCTCTTTGCGCTCGTGGTCCAGCTCCTTCTGCTCACCCTTGATCTTCATCTCTTCGAGCTTCGCCAAGTGCCGCAACTTCGTTTCCAGAATCGCCTCGGCCTGGATCTCGGAGAGCTTGAAGCGCTTAATGAGTTTCGGCTTCGGCTCTTCCTCACGACGGATGATGCGAATCACTTCATCCAGATTGAGGTAGGCGATGAGCAAACCGTCGAGAATGTGCAACCGCGCCAGCACCTTGTCAAGCCGGTGTTGCAGACGCCGGCGCACGGTTACCAGACGGAACTTGAGCCAGTCACCGAGCAGGTCCTTGAGGTTGTACACCCGCGGACGGCCATCGAGGCCGATCATGTTGAGGTTCACGCGATAGGAACGTTCGAGGTCGGTGGTGGCGAACAGGTGGTCCATCAGCTCCACCGGGTCCACCTTCCCGGAACGCGGAATAATCACGAGGCGAATCGGGTTCTCGTGGTCGGACTCGTCGCGCAGGTCCTCGACCATGGGCAATTTCTTCTGCTGCATCTGCTGGGCGATCTGCTCCAGCACCTTGGCCGGTGACACCTGGTGCGGCAGCGCGGTAATGACGATGTCGCTGTCCTCGCGGTTCCAGCGCGCGCGGGCGCGGATGCTGCCGTTGCCGCTGTTGTACATGGCGCGGAGTTCGCTCTTCGGCGTGATGATCTCGGCTTCCGTGGGGTAGTCCGGCCCCTGAATGTGCTTCATCAGCTCGCCGATGGTCGAATCCGGTTTCTCCAGCAGACGCACGCAGGCCGCGGCCACTTCGCGCACGTTGTGCGGCGGGATGTCGGTGGCCATGCCGACGGCGATACCGCTTGAACCATTCAGGAGCACATGCGGCAGGCGCGCGGGCATGATCTTGGGCTCTTCCAGCGTGCCGTCGAAATTCGGCACCCATTCGACCGTGCCCTGTTCCAGCTCGGAGAGCAGCACCTGCGCAAAGGGCGTCAGGCGCGACTCGGTGTAACGCATGGCCGCGAAGGATTTCGGATCGTCCGGCGAACCCCAGTTGCCCTGGCCGTCAATCAGCGGGTAGCGGTAGCTGAACGGCTGCGCCATCAGCACCATCGCCTCGTAACAAGCGGAGTCGCCGTGCGGATGGTACTTGCCGATGACGTCGCCGACGGTGCGCGCTGACTTCTTGTGCTTCGACGCAGCCGACAGCCCAAGCTCGGACATGGCGAAGACGATGCGCCG
>CAYIQV010000283.1:0-2884 GCA_964365635.1 uncultured Acidiferrobacteraceae bacterium | reverse complement strand
GTCGGGTCAAGGAATGGCGCAAACAGTGTTATCCCCATGCCGGCGATGTGGCGCGCCTCGGCGCGGCGGGATTCGCGCGCGGTGAGGTCGTTTCCCCTGAGAAAGCGCTACCGATTTATATCCGCGATGAAATTGCCGTCAAGCAGCGGCCTTTCGCCGCTACTCATGATAAGTGACGGCGAATAAATCTGGTGGCGTTTGATTTAACGATTGAACGTGCAATGTCGCTTTCAGCGACAGTCCGGGTTTTCAGGGGTTACTTCTTTTTCCCGCTCTGTTTTCCAATCGCTTCCAGTATCCCGCGCATGAGATCGAGTGGCGTCGGCGGGCAGCCGCGGATAACGGCATCCACGGGTAGCACGTTCGATACGGCACCACAGGAAGCGTAGCTGACGCCGAACTCGCCGCCGTTGGCGCCACATTCACCGACGGCGATCACGAGTTTTGGCTCGGGGGTGGCGTCATAGGTGCGGCGCAGCGCGGCTTCCATGTGGCGCGATACCGGCCCGGTAACGAGCAGCATGTCGGCATGCCGCGGCGAGGCGACGAAATGCACGCCGAAGCGTTCGATACCATAATAGGGGTTATTGAGCGCATGAATCTCCAGTTCGCAGCCGTTGCAGGAACCGGCATCGACTTCGCGGATGGCGAGACTGCCGCTGAACATTTCGCCAACGCGTGCCTTGAGTTGCGCGCCGACTTCTTCGAGCACCGATTCGCTGATTTTCGGCAGCGGTTCGGTGACGATGCCGATGCGCTGGATTCTGCTCAGGATTCGCAGCATGTCAGGTTTTCCTAGAGGTCATGGCCGGAATAGGAGCCGTTGACGGATTTGTTGCATACAGGAAAATCCGGGACGATGTTGTCGCGCACCAGCTTTTCCAGCGTCGGCCAGGTGAGCCAGCTGGGATCACGCGGGAAGTAACGCGCAATTTTCCCATCCGCGCCAAAGCGCACGTAGGTGAGTATCTCGCCACGGAAACCCTCCACGACTCCCAGCCCTTCGGTGTCGCTGGCGGGAGGATTCCAGTTTGTATGGATCGGGCCTTTCGGGATTCTCGCCGTCAACTCCTCGATCAGCCGGAAGCTGGCCAGTATTTCCTGCGCACGGACATCGACACGCGCGGCCACATCGCCGTCCATGAACACCGGCACCTCTACATTTAGACGGTTGTAGGGCGCATAGGGCGAATGTTTGCGCACATCGAAGTTCATGCCGCTGGCGCGCCCGACGTAGCCGACGGCGCCGAATTCCCTGGCCTTGGCCGGATCGAGATACCCGGTTGTCACGAGTCGATCCTCAAGCGAGGCGGTTTCATCGATGATGGTCATGATGCCTTCGATCTCCGGCCGCATGGCGGCGATCTGCACGTTCATGGCGGTGACCATCTGGTCGCTGAGGTTGGCGGCCACGCCACCGGGAACGATGCGGTCCATCATGAAGCGATGGCCGAAGGCCTCGCGGCTCAGGCGCTGCCATTCCTCGCGCAGACGTCCGAGCTGGTAAAACGCAAAGGCAAAGGCGACGTCATTGCAGATGGCGCCGATGTCGCCGATGTGATTGGCCACGCGTTCGCGTTCGGCCATGATCGCGCGCAGGAACAGCGCGCGCGGGCTGACCTCGATGCCCGCCGCTTTTTCCATGGCCATGCAAGCGGCCCAGGCATGGGCCACGGTGGAGTCGCCGGACACGCGTCCGGCCAGCCGCGCCAGGCCCGCGGCGTCGCGGCCTTCGGCGATTTTCTCGATGCCTTTGTGTACATATCCAAGGCGTTCTTCCAGATTAAGCACGGTTTCGCCGACTGCCTGGAAACGGAAGTGGCCGGGTTCGATGATGCCGGCATGCACCGGCCCGACTGGAATTTCATACACGCCAGCGCCATGGGCGAACAGGAACCGATAGCCGTCGTCCGGCGGTGTCTGCGTGGGCACTGCTTGTTTCACGGATGCCGAAAAATCTTTGCGCAACGGGTATTCGCTGTCCTTCCATGCCTGGTGGCGCGTCCAGCGGCGCGCATCAGGATGGTCACTGAAGGCCACGCCCAGCATATCCTGTATGTGCCGCTCGGGACGGTCGGCCGCCAGAAAGTAGGGTGCGTGCGACGGCAGCATCGGTGTTTTGCGCTTGACCTGAGTTCGGGCGATGAAATAAACGCCCTCTTTTTCGAAACAGGCGTGGATCAATAATTCTTCGCCGGCGTCTTCGCCCCAGGCCGCTACCCAGCGGCAACCCCAGTCCCTGGCATCCTGAGCCAGGCGTCCCCAGTCACTGGCATTCACGTTGAGCAAATGCGCCGGGGCGAATCCGGGCGCCGGTTGTTGCCGGACGCGAATGTCCTGCTGTTCCAGGCGGCTGATAAAAATGGTGATGGTGTCGTCCGTCGTCATAATGGTGAACTCCCGGAGATCAGCACGGTCGCCTGCTCAAACCACTTTGACAGAAATTCCGGAATAGCAATACCAAGCCACAGCACGAACGCCAGCTGCACCATCACCGGTATCATGTTAGCCGAGACTCGCACCTGGCCTTCCGGGGCTTCGCCGTACACCATCGGGTGCAGGTGCCGGAACAGCCCGGCAAAGGCGACGCCCAGGCCCACGAGGAGCGGGACGGTAAGCCACGGCCAGGATTTCATGGTGGCGGTGAGCACCAGGAATTCGCTCGTGAACACCCCGAACGGCGGGAATCCGGCGATCGCGACCGTGCCGATGAGGAGACCCCAGCCGACCGTCGGTTGTGTGCGGATGAGCCCGCGGATTTTTTCGATGGACTGGGTGCCGGCGATCTGGGCGGCATGGCCGACCGTGACGAAGATGGCCGACTTGGTGAGCGAGTGCACGGTCATGTGCAGCAGCGCGCCAAAGGTGGCGAGCGGGCCGCCGA
>CAYIQV010000282.1:0-2893 GCA_964365635.1 uncultured Acidiferrobacteraceae bacterium | reverse complement strand
AGCCTCAGCGCTTACCGGGAAAGCTTCAAGAAAAAGGAAGACATCATGATCGTCGACCCGAGTGCCGATTTCTTCCGTTACATGAAGAAACCGACAAGATAGCCTCAGGCCATGGCGACCTGGCATGACCTGTGGGTGGCTCTGGCGCTGTTGCTGATCCTGGAGGGAATTTATCCCTTTATCAGCCCGGAAAGTTTGCGCAAGGCGCTGGCGGCTATCCATGGTTTGAGTGACGCGCAGATCCGGTTTGCGGGTTTGACCAGCATGTTGCTGGGTGTGGTGCTGCTGTACATCATCAATAGATAACATTTAACAACGGATTCTGTTTTTTGTGAGCGTGACAACCATGCCCGCCAAAGATCGCTGGCTGCTGCCCGAAGGTGTTGAGGAGATGCTGCCGGACGAGGCGAGACACCTCGAGGCTATGCGTCGTCGCGTCCTCGATTTGTTCGATTCCTGGGGTTATGAGCTGGTGATGCCACCGCTCATCGAATACCTGGAGTCATTGCTGACGGGCGTCAGCCAGGATCTCGATTTGCAGACATTCAAGGTCACTGATGGTCAGACCGGACGTCTCATGGGCATACGTCCGGACATGACGCCGCAGGCTGCGCGCATCGATGCCCACTATCTCAAACGCGAGGTACCGGTGCGGCTTTGTTATGCCGGGTCGGTATTGCACACAAGGCCGGACGAATTCGGAGGCTCGCGTGAGCCGGTTCAGCTCGGCGCAGAGCTGTTCGGACACAGCGGACCCGAGTCCGATGCGGAGATACTGAATCTCATGATCGCCACGCTCGGACTTATCGGCATCAGTGAGCCGCACTTCGATCTCGGCCACGTGGGTGTGTTCCGCGGACTTGCCGAACAGGCCAAGCTCAATGCCGAGCAGGAAGTGGAATTGTTCGATGCGCTGCAACGCAAGGCGCGCAACGAAGTGGAACAACTACTCGATGCTGCCAAGGTTGCCGTGTCTTCCCGGAAGATGTTGCTGGCGCTGCTCGATCTCGCTGGCGGGGCTGAAGTGCTTACCGACGCCAGGAAGCGCCTCAAGGTGGCGCCGGCATCAGTGACGCGCGCGCTCGACAATCTCCAGAAAGTTGTGCAGTTCGCTGCCGCGCAGCCGAATGCACCGGCGCTGCATTTCGATCTGGCCGAGCTCAGCGGGTATCATTATTATACCGGCGTGGTATTTTCCGCGTTTGTACCGGGACATGGCCGTGCGGTGGCCAAGGGCGGTCGTTACGATGGTATTGGGCGCGCGTTCGGCCGCGACCGTGCCGCGACCGGTTTCGGTGCCGACTTGCGTCAGTTGCTCAAACTGGCGCCCGGGACAGAAATACCGTGCGCAGGAATCCTGGCGCCGTATGGTGATGACACCGACCTGCTGAAGGAAATTTCGCGTTTGCGTTCGAGTGGCGAGCGTGTTGTTGTGCGCTTGCCCGGTGGAAATAAAATTCCAGCCAGCGGGCTCGGCTGCGATCGCGAGTTGATCAAGAAGAGTGGACGTTGGTCCGTCGAAAACAGCAAATAACGTAAAGTAGGCAAACATGACAAAAAACGTCGTTGTGATCGGCACCCAGTGGGGTGACGAAGGCAAGGGGAAGATCGTTGACCTGTTGACGGACCGCGCACACGCCGTGGCACGGTTTCAGGGCGGGCATAATGCCGGACACACGCTGGTGATTGGCGGCAAGAAAACCGTGTTGCACCTGATTCCCTCCGGCATCCTGCGGCAAAATGTGACGTGCCTCATTGGCAACGGCGTGGTCTTGGCGCCGGGCGCATTGTTTCAGGAGGTCGACGAGCTGGAGGCGAACGGCGTCAATGTGACGGAACGCCTGCGCATCAGCGAGTCCTGCCCACTGATCCTGCCGCACCATGTCGCCCTCGATGCGGCGCGCGAAAAGGCTCGCGGCAAGGCCGCCATCGGCACCACCGGCCGCGGTATCGGGCCGGCCTATGAAGACAAGGTGGCGCGGCGCGGTCTGCGTGTGGCCGATCTGTTCGACAGCCAGCGCTTTCAGGAAACACTCGAGCAGGTCATGGATTACCATAACTTCGTGCTCAAGCACTATTTCAAGTGCGATACCGTGGACTTCCAGAAAACCTTCGACGAATGCATGTCATTCGTGCCGCGCCTGCGGCCGCTGGTCGCGGACGTCCCGGAGATCCTGAATGACTTGGCCAAAGTGGGCAAGCCGGTGTTGTTTGAAGGCGCGCAAGGCACGCTGTTGGATATCGACCACGGCACTTACCCTTTCGTGACGTCGTCCAATACTGCCTCCGGAGCGGCGTCGGTTGGCACCGGTGTTGGCCCCGGTAGCCTGGGTTACATCCTGGGCATCACCAAGGCCTACACCACGCGTGTCGGTGCTGGTCCGTTCCCGACAGAACTGAACGACACCGTGGGTGATTTCATCGGTACACGCGGCAATGAATTCGGCTCCACCACGGGGCGCAAACGCCGTTGTGGCTGGTTCGATGCCGTGATTGCACGCCGCTCAAATCAGATCAATGGCGTGACCGGTCTGTGCATCACCAAGCTCGATGTGCTCGATGGCCTCGACACGGTGCGTTTGTGCACCAGCTATCGCTGCGATGGCGCGGTGCGTACGACGCAGCCGAGCGGCGCCGAGGCGCTGGCGAAATGCGAACCGGTCTATGAAGACATGCCGGGATGGAAGGAGTCGACCATGGGCGTGCGCAAATTGGATGGGCTGCCAAAAAATGCGCGACGTTACCTGGATCGTATTGAAGAGGTCACCGGCGCGCGAGTCGCTATTGTCTCTACCGGCGCCGAGCGCGACGATACGATTATTCTGCACCACCCGTTTGACTAGCACAGTTGATGGGTTTGGGCGTTAAGCCAAAGCTAGCAGTTTCAAACGCG
>CAYIQV010000281.1:0-2894 GCA_964365635.1 uncultured Acidiferrobacteraceae bacterium | reverse complement strand
CAGTTCAGCGAGAAGGATTCCGGCATCGCGCGCAATAAAATCGAAGGGGTTCTGGCTGGCGCGCTCAACTCCGACCGGCTCACGCATACGATGTAACCCGTGACGCCGCTCGTCGATTCACACTGCCATCTCAATTTCGAACCCCTAAACAATACCCTGGATGATGTGCTCAGGCGTGCCCGGGACAATGGGGTCGGGCATATGCTGTGCGTATCGGTAACGCTTGAAACGTTCCCGGAAATTCGCGCGCTGGCCCACGCCCATCCGCATATTTTTGCCTCCGTCGGCGTTCACCCCAATGAAAGAGAAGGACATGAACCGTCGGCTGACGAACTGGTCGAGTTGGCGAAGGACCAGCGGATGGTCGCTATCGGCGAAACCGGCCTGGATTACTACCGCAGCCAGGGCGACATGGCGTGGCAGCAGGAGCGGTTTCGGTGCCATATCCGTGCCGCTAAAAAATCCGGCAAGCCGCTGATCATCCACACCCGTGATGCCGCCGCGGATATCCTGCGGATCATGCGCGAGGAAGGGGCGGCTGACATTGGCGGGGTGATGCACTGCTTCACGGAAAGTCTGCAAGTTGCACGCGAAGCCCTTGATCTCAATTTCTATATTTCATTTTCCGGCATTGTGACCTTCCGCAATGCCGAAGCGCTGCGCGAAGTGGCGAAAATAGTCCCGCTGGATCGGCTGCTGATTGAGACCGATGCGCCATACCTTGCGCCCATGCCATTTCGCGGCAAGACCAACGAACCGGCCTATGTCCGCCACGTGGCGGAATGTCTCGCCGGAGTCCGTCAGACGCCATTGGAGTCGATCGCCGAAACCACCACACAGAATTTCTTTCGCTTATTCCATGCGGCGAAAGCGGTAGCGTCCGCACCCTCACCGATAAATTCCAATTAAATATAATTAAAAATTATATTTAATAAACAGCTGGTTGTTCATGTGTGTTAATGAAAGATCACACAAAAAATCACGCCTGTTGATCCAAGTTGCCGGGGGCTCGCTGGCAAAATATCCGTGAAAGCCCGACAACCTGCTTGCCAGACACCTCCCTCATTTCAGGTTGCGGCCCCGCTAGGGAACCTCTGATTAAGTCTCCCGTTCGCCCTGAGCTTGTCGAAGGGTGAGCGGGAGACACCGTGAATGGCAGGCGATTTGTCCGTTCGTGGTTCGTCGGGCTCGCCACGAATGCACTTGTTCAGAGGTTCCCTAGGGTGATTCCCGCACTCGCGGCAGTGCGGTGCTGCCTCTCCGTCTCTCCGCACATCACAGCAGTCGTGAAAGTTGCTGTCTTTCTGTGTACGTGTTAGCGGCGGGCGACTAGGCAAACAGATCAGCACGGCAATATCGTGTTCTTTCACACAAGGTGACCCGCCATGTGATAACCAGTCTGGCTTTCATCATTTCGCAGAGTGAAATGGCATAACGGCATGCCGATTCCGCTGTTGTTTTTTGAAAAGGAAAGGAATAGATTATTTCTATCTTGGTATTATCAGAGTGAGGTTTATCGAAAGCAGAATTATTCAGTCGCAACAACAAGCAAGGAGGGCTCATTATGCTGTCTGTTAACAGACGTCAATTCCTCAAGCTCAGTGCGGCCGGTCTGGGCGCGTCGAGTTTGGCCATACTGGGCTTCTCGCCCGGGGCTGTCCTGGCCGAAGTGCGACAATTCAAGCTTGCCCGCAGTTCTGAAACACGTAATACCTGTCCTTACTGCTCCGTCGGCTGCGGCATCATCATGTACAGCCTTGGCGACAAGGCCAAGAACACACCCTCCAAGATCATTCACATCGAAGGCGACGCCGATCATCCGGTCAACCGCGGCACGCTCTGCCCCAAGGGCGCCGGTCTGCTCGACTTCGTGTACAGCCCGAATCGCCTGATGTACCCGGAATATCGCGCGCCCGGTTCCGACAAGTTCACGCGCATCTCTTGGGACGACGCCTTCAGTCGTATTGCACGGCTCATGAAGGACGACCGCGACAAGAATTTCGAAACCAAGAATGCCGATGGCGCCACGGTGAACCGCTGGCTCTCCACGGGCTTCCTCGCGGCCTCGGCTTCAAGCAACGAAACCGGCTACCTCACGCACAAGGTTGTACGCAGCCTTGGGATGCTGGCATTCGATAACCAAGCGCGCGTCTGACACGGTCCAACGGTGGCCAGTCTGGCCCCGACATTTGGACGCGGTGCGATGACCAACCACTGGGTTGACATCAAGAATGCCAACCTGATCCTGATCATGGGCGGTAATGCCGCGGAGGCGCACCCCTGTGGATTCAAATGGGTAACCGAGGCCAAGGCACACAACAAGGCCAAGCTCATCGTCGTCGACCCGCGTTTCACGCGTTCGGCAGCGGTGGCGGATTATTATGCACCGCTGCGCGCGGGCAGCGACATCGCGTTCCTCGCCGGTGTGATCAACTATCTGCTTACCCACGACAAGATCCAGCACGACTATGTCAAGTCGTACACTGACGTGAGTTTTATCGTGAAGGAGAATTATTCGTTCAAGGATGGCCTGTTCGAGGGTTATGACGCGGCCAAGCGCAAGTACGATCGTTCGAGCTGGATGTATGAGCTCGACGACAAGGGCTACGTCAAATCCGACCCGACGCTCAAGCATCCGCGCTGCGTGTTCACCTTAATGAAGCAGCACTACGCGCGCTACACGCCGGAACTGGTGAGCAGCATCACCGGCACGCCCAAAGACCAGTTTCTCAAGGTGTGCGAAGCGATCGCCGAAACCTCGGTGCCGAACCGCACCATGACCATCATGTACGCGCTCGGCTGGACGCAGCACTCCGTGGGCTCGCAGATGATTCGCACGGCGGCAATGGTGCAACTCCTGCTCGGCAATATCGGCATGGCGGGTGGCGGCATGA
>CAYIQV010000280.1:0-2900 GCA_964365635.1 uncultured Acidiferrobacteraceae bacterium | reverse complement strand
CAAATCTGGGCATTCCCTCAACAATTGTTTGTTGCGTGAACTGGTAGCCAATCAGGACGCGTGGGAACTCATTACCTACGACGACAGTGAAGAGGCGCCCATCGCGTTCATCCGCACCATACCGGCGGTCTAATCGAGCGACAGGCTGACTCGGCCGGGATTTTCCAGGCATCACCGCCAAAAGACAAAAGGACTGGACTGGCAATGAACATTATCCTTGTACCCAGCAGCCGCCACGGCAAGGGCCAGAACACCACCCTGACGCATCGCCATCTTGTTTTGATTGCGCTCGTTTTGTTTGTGGCGCTTCCCATTCTGATCGGGGTTTTGACCTATCGTGCCCAAGAAATGCTGGCGATCTATAGTGGCGAATCAGTTTTAGCCGCGCAGCAGCGTGAGCTGGCGGTTCAGCGCGCGGCCATCAAGGAGTCACGGCGTTACGCCGAGACGCATTTGAATGCACTGGCGCAACGGTTGGGCCAGTTGCAGGCGCAGGTATTGCGGTTGAATGCATTGGGTGCGCGTTTAACCCGTATGGCCGGTTTGGATGCGCGCGAGTTCAACTTCTCCGTCGAAGCTGCCATGGGCGGGCCCGAAAAAACGGTTGCTGGCTCCACGACCTCTCCCGATCTACTCCCGTCTCTCGATCACCTGTCGCACGCCATTGATCGCCAGCAAGAGCGGCTGGCGGCTTTGGAAAACATGCTGTTGGACCGCAAATTGAGTGACGCCATTACCCCCTCCGGCTGGCCGGTGGAGGGTGGCTGGGTATCCTCCGGTTTTGGCGTGCGCGCCGACCCGTTTAACGGCCATCAGTCCATCCATGAAGGCGTCGATATCGCATCGCGCATGGGTTCGCCAATCTATGCCGTGGGCGATGGCGTGGTCAGTTACAGCGCAGAGAAGGCCGGCTATGGACTGCTGGTGGAAGTAACGCATGAATCCGGACTCACCACGCGTTATGCCCACACCAGCACCGCGTTGGTGAAGGTGGGTGACCGGATACGCAAGGGCCAGTCGATTGCCTTGGTCGGCACTTCCGGACGTTCCACGGGACCGCACCTGCATTTTGAGGTAGTCCGCAACGGAAACCCGGTGAATCCGTCGCGTTATCTGCAGCAGGCGGTGGCCAGGTAGCCAGCCAGACGTTCTTACGCTTCAAGTCTCGTCACTTTTCCTCCATAATCCACGTTTTTGATTCGCCTCGTGTCGAGGCGTGTGCATTTTATTCATGATCACTAAAGCGCTAACCAAGATTTTCGGCAGCCGCAACACCCGGCTGATCAAACGCCTGCAACAGGACGTTGTACGCATCAATGCCCTGGAGCCGATGATCGCTGCGCTCTCGGACGATGCTTTGTGTGCCAAAACAGCTGAATTCAAAACGCGGGTCTCGAACGGTGAAGGGCTGGACGCAATGTTGCACGAGGCCTTTGCCGTCGTGCGCGAAGCCTCCAAGCGTGTCCTCGGCATGCGCCATTTTGATATGCAACTGGTCGGCGGCATGGTGTTGCATCAGGGGAAGATCTCGGAGATGCGCACCGGCGAAGGCAAGACGCTGGTGGCCACGTTGCCGGTGTATCTGAATGCCCTGTCCGGAAAGAGTGTGCACGTGGTGACCGTCAACGACTACCTGGCACGTCGTGACGCTGAGTGGATGGGGAGGCTTTACAACTTCCTGGGGATGAGCGTGGGTGTCGTGGTGCCGGGGCAGGATCGCCAGACCAAGCGCCAGGCCTATGCCGCGGATATTGTCTACGGCACCAACAATGAATACGGCTTCGATTACCTGCGCGACAACATGGCCTTCCGTGCCGATGAGCGTTCGCAGCGCGGGCTTAACTTTGCCATTGTCGACGAGGTGGACTCGATCCTGATCGACGAGGCGCGCACACCACTTATCATTTCCGGGCCGACCGAGGAGAGCACCGACCTCTACGTCAAGATTAACGCTCTTTTTCCAAAACTTACCAAACAGGAAGTCGAGGATGGCCCTGGGGATTACAGCGTAGACGAGAAGACTCGCCAAGCGCATCTCACTGAGGCCGGGCATGAGCGGGTGGAGAAGTTGCTGGCCCAGGCCGGGTTGATTGCAGCGGGTAGCAATCTGTATGACGTTGCCAATCTGACGTTGATGCATCACCTCAATGCCGCGCTTCGTGCCAATGCACTCTACAAGAACGAAGTGGATTACATCGTGCGTGACGATGAGGTCATTATCATCGATGAATTCACTGGCCGCATGATGCAAGGGCGGCGTTGGTCGGATGGCCTGCACCAGGCCGTCGAGGCCAAGGAAGGTGTGGCCATCCAGAACGAGAACCAGACACTCGCCACGATCACCTTCCAGAATTATTTCCGGCTTTACCACAAGCTCGCCGGCATGACCGGCACGGCCGATACCGAGGCCTTCGAATTCCAGCAGATCTACGGCCTCGAGGTCGTGGTGGTCCCGACGCACCGGCAAATGGTGCGCCAGGACATGCCGGACCAGATCTATCGCACGGCCGAGGAGAAGCACGACGCCATCATCAGCGACATCAAGGAGTGCCATGGCCGTGGACAGCCGGTGCTGGTGGGCACGGTCTCGATTGAGTCGTCGGAACATCTCTCGCGTCTGTTGCATAAGGAAAAGATTCCGCACCAGGTGCTCAATGCCAAGCACCATGAACGTGAGGCGCAGATCGTGGCCGAGGCCGGAAGACCTGGCGCGGTGACGATTGCGACCAACATGGCTGGTCGTGGCACCGACATCGTGCTCGGCGGTAATCTTGAAATGGAACTGAAAGAGGCCGGCGACGCACCGCAAAAACGGGAACACACACGCGCGGATTGGGAAAAGCGCAATCAGCAGGTGATTGCCGCGGGTGGTTTGCATGTCATTGGCACCGAACGGCATG
>CAYIQV010000279.1:0-2911 GCA_964365635.1 uncultured Acidiferrobacteraceae bacterium | reverse complement strand
AGATATTTTCCCCCTCACCCCGGCCCTCTCCCGGAGGGAGAAGGAGTAATAAAATGCGCAGTATTTCATGACCTGATCAGTATTTTGTGGCGCGCCCTCTGGACTGTGCCACGGCTTCCGGAAAATCACGGCATCCCGACATCTGCACGCGCTCTTCCAGACCGCGCACGATCTCCTTCACGACGCCGGGGCCTTCGTAAATGAACGTTGTGTAGATCTGTATCAGGTCGGCGCCGGCGGTTAATTTCTCCCACGCATCGCCCGCGTTTTCAATTCCACCCACGCCAATGATCGGCACCTTGCCTTGCAGGCGCGCATAGAGTTGGCGGATGACGGCGGTGGATGCGTCCTTGAGCGGGCGTCCGCTTAATCCCCCGGTTTCCTGGGCGACGGGAAAATTCTCCAGGCCGGGGCGCGTGACGGTGGTGTTGGTGGCAATGACCGCATCGAATTTATGCTTGAGCACCAGTTCCGCGATGGCGGCAATCTGTGCCGCATCCACATCGGGCGCTATTTTGAGCGCGATCGGCACATAGCGGCCGTGGGTTTTCGTGAGCAGTGTCTGCTCTGCTTTCAGCGTCTGTAGCAGTTCATCGAGGTTTTCCTCGTTTTGCAGGTCACGCAGGCCCGCCGTATTTGGCGAGGAGATGTTGACGGCCACATAGTCGGCGCTGGGGTAGGCCGCGCGCAGTCCTTTGCGATAATCCTCCGCCGCCTGTGCTAACGGGGTGTCCTTGTTTTTTCCGATGTTGATGCCGATCAGGCAGGGTTTGCCGTGGCGCGCCAGATTGTTCAGGAACGCTTCGCTGCCCACGTTGTTGAAGCCCATGCGATTGATGAGCGCGTGACGCGCGGGAATGCGAAAAAGCCGCGGTGGCGGATTGCCCGGCTGCGGGCGCGGGGTGACGGTGCCAAGTTCAAGCCAGCCAAAACCAAAATCGGCGAGCGGTTGCATGTGCTGCGCATTTTTATCAAGGCCGGCCGCAAGGCCGACCGGGTTGGGGAAATGCAGCCCCATGACGCTGACGGGAAGTGCTGGCGTGCGGCGGGCGAAGAAATGGCGCATCAGCCGGGAAGCGCCGGGAACGTGGTAAATCAGCCCAAGCAGGGCGAAGGCGAGGCGATGGCTGGTTTCAGCGGGAAACCAGAAAAGCAAAGGGCGGATGAGCCGGTACAAGGAATGTCTCTCGGTTTATTGTGGGGAGCGCATGTCGGCAGATGATAACCCACGCGCGAGCGTGTTAAAACCCGCCAGCCTCCGGGCCGGCCGCTCGCAAACACAGCCGTGTATAAGGCTGCTCACTACGCTAAAATTGCGCGCTAATCCCTGCGCCGGGAAGCCCCAATGACCGAATTTCGGAGTGATTCATGGCCACCAAGTTGAACCGTTACAGCGCACGCATTACCCAGCCAAAGTCGCAAGGCGCCTCGCAGGCCATGCTTTATGGCACGGGCCTGACCGAGGCCGACATGGACAAGGCCCAGGTAGGCATTTCCAGCGTCTGGTGGGAGGGCAATACCTGCAACATGCATCTGAACGATCTGGCCGCCGTGGTGAAGCAAGGCTGCGTGGAGGCGGGACTCGTGGGCATGCGCTTCAACACCATCGGCGTGAGCGACGGCATTTCCATGGGCACCGACGGGATGAGTTATTCCTTGCAGTCGCGCGACATTATTGCCGACTCGATTGAAACCGTCATGAGCGCGCAATGGTACGACGCCAATATTTCCATCCCCGGCTGCGACAAGAACATGCCCGGCTGTCTCATCGCCATGGGCCGGCTGAACCGGCCAGCGCTGATGATCTATGGTGGCACCATCAAGCCCGGGCATCACGACCATGACACGCTCGACATTGTCTCGGCGTTCCAGAGCTACGGTCAATTCATCGCCGGCAAGATCGACGAAACAGCGCGTAAGGATATCGTGGAACATTCCTGCCCCGGCGCCGGCGCCTGCGGCGGTATGTACACCGCGAACACCATGGCCTCGGCCATCGAGGCGATGGGCATGTCCCTGCCATACAGCTCATCCATCCCGGCGGTCGATCCGGGAAAGAAGGAAGAGTGCCTGCGCGCCGGCAAGGCGATCCGCCACCTGCTGGAAAAAGACATCAAGCCACGCGACATCATGACCCGCGCTGCTTTTGAGAATGCCATGGTGATCGTTATGGCACTCGGCGGCTCGACCAATGCCGTGTTGCACCTCATCGCCATGGCGCGCGCCGTGGACGTGAAACTCACCATCGACGATTTCCAGACGGTCAGCAACCGCGTGCCGTTCCTCGCGGACCTCAAGCCCAGCGGCAAGTATGTGATGGAAGATCTGCACAACGCCGGCGGTACGCCCGCGGTCATGAAGTATTTATTGGAGAAAGGATTGATCAATGGCGATTGCCTGACGGTAACGGGCAAGACCATCGCGGAAAATCTGAAAAACCTTCCGGGCCTGAAGGCAGGACAGGATGTGTTCCTGCCGCTGGAGAAGCCCATCAAGTCATCCGGTCACATCCAGATTCTCAAAGGCAACTTGGCGCCCGGCGGCGCGGTAGCCAAGATCACCGGCAAGGAAGGCATGCGCTTTGTCGGCCCCGCGCGCGTGTACGACTGCGAAGAGGACATGTTGAAGGGCCTTGAGCAAAATGAAATCAAAAAGGGCGATGTGGTGGTGATCCGCTACGAAGGCCCGAAGGGTGGGCCCGGCATGCCGGAAATGCTGACGCCGACCTCGGCCATCATGGGCGCGGGTCTCGGCAAGGACGTGGCGCTCATGACCGATGGCCGCTTCTCCGGTGGTTCGCATGGTTTCATCATCGGCCACGTGGTGCCGGAGGCGCAGGAGGGCGGACCGATTGCGCTTGTCCAGAATGGCGATATGGTGACTATCGATGCAGATAAAAACGAAATCAGTG
>CAYIQV010000278.1:0-2919 GCA_964365635.1 uncultured Acidiferrobacteraceae bacterium | reverse complement strand
ATCCCAAAACCTGAGTGCGTGAAGAACTCAACCGCTTAAGCGTGGTGGAGGCCGTGGCCGGCCTGCGCGCCGGACATTTCACCAGCGAACAGCTGACGCGCGATTGTCTCGCCTGCGTCGAAAGGCTGGAAGACAAGGTGCAGGCGTGGGCCTGGCTGGATCCGGCGCAGACCTTGGAGAAGGCGCGACAGGCGGATCGACATCAGCGCGCTGGCCAGCATCTGGGTGTTTTGCACGGCCTCCCGATCGGGATCAAGGACATATTCGATACGCGTGGTATCCCGACGCGTATGGGTTCTGTCATTTTCAGCGACCATGTGCCAACCACAACTGCCGATGCCGTGATGCACTTGGAAAAGGCCGGCGCATTCGTGTTCGGCAAGACCGTGACCGCGGAGCTGGCCTACTTCTCCCCAGGCAAGACGCGCAACCCGTGGAATCCGGCGCATACGCCCGGCGGCTCGTCGATGGGTTCGGCCGCCGCCGTGGCCGCGCACATGGTGCCGGCGGCCATCGGTACCCAGACCAACGGCTCGGTCATCCGGCCGGCGGCATTTTGCGGTGTGGTCGGTTTCAAGCCGAGCGCGGGATTGATTTCGTGCATGGGTGCCCTTGAATTCAGCCGCACGCTCGATCAAGTGGGAGTGTTCGCACGCTCTGTCGAGGACGCCGCAGTCATCGCCGGTGGTCTCCTGGATAGCGGCTTCGTTCTGAAGCCTTTGTTTCAACCACCGCGCCTGGCGGCGGTGCGTACGCCGGTCTGGGCGCGCGCGGAACCGGCACAGCAGCAGCAATTTCAGCGCGACATCGAGATACTGCGTCAGTCCGGGGTGGGCGTGGAGGAAGTCGAATTGCCAATCCTCTTTCTGCGAGCCCACGATGTGCATCGCACGATCATGGCGCATGAAGGGGCGCGGTCGTTTGCCGATTTGCAGAAAATGCACCGTGCGCAATTGAGCAATGAATTGAATCAGCTGATCGATGAGGGCAAAACCATTTCGGAATCGTCCTACCACGCGGCGCTCGAAAGTCGCACCCGGCTCGCCGGCGCACTCAATGATTTTTTGCGCGATTACGACGCCCTCGTTACCCCGCCGGCGCGTGGCGAAGCGCCGGCCACACTGACGAACACCGGCGACCCGGTCTTCTGCACCCTGTGGACGCTGTGCGGCGCTCCGGCGATCACCATACCGTCCGGACTCGGGCCGCAAGGTTTGCCGCTGGGCTTGCAGATTGTGGGCGCATTGCATGAAGACGCCGGCCTGCTGACGGTGGCACAGTGGTGCGCCGAAAAAATCCGCTTCACGCACGGCATTCCTGCATAAGGAATGTTTGATTGATTATGATTATTTGACGCAAAGACGCGAAGGCGCAAAGAAAAGCCCGGAAAAATAAATGAAAAAATCTTTGCGTCTTTGCGGCCCTGCGTCAAAAATTAATAAAACAAGAGGTTTCTTACAATGTCTTTCAATCTAATCATCGAAGTCATGCTGCCGCTGGCGATACTGGTGGCCGCTGGCGGCTTGTGGCCGGCTGTATCCGGTATCTCCGTTAAAGCATTACGCACGCAACTAAATAATCTCGCGCTCTATGTATTTGTGCCGGCGCTGATGTTCTCGATCGCCGCGAGCACGCGCATTGACACGGCGTTACTCACGGTGCCGCTGCTCGTGGCCGGCGGGATCTTGATCACGGGCACATTGCTTTATGTGTTGCTCTACCATTCGCCGCTCGGGCGCGGGCTTCCCAACCGTACGCGCGCGGCGCTGCTGCTGTCCGGCATGTTCGGCAACGTGTTTTACCTCGGTTATCCCATCCTGGTGTTTCTGCACGGCACGCCGGCCGGGAAGTATCCGGCCTTCGCCGACATGATGGCGTCCACGCCGTTGTTGTGGACCGTGGGTGTGTGGATTGCTACGTCATTGGGCGCCCAGGAAAAGCAGGCGCATGAATCCCCGTGGCGGGTGATGCGGCGCCTGCCCCCGGTGTGGGCCTTCCTGCTGGGCACGGCGCTGAACCAATCGGGCCTTGGCTGGCAGCCGCTGATCCATGCCGCGGCGCTGATCGGCCAGGCGACCATCCCGTTGATGATGTTCGTCATCGGACTTTCCATTCCCTGGAAGACGCTGCGGCCGGGCCGGGCATTGCTCACCGTCGTGGGCGTCAAGCTTTGCGTCATGCCGGCGCTAATCTGGGCGCTCGTGTGGTTGTTTTTCGGCCCGCTGGCCGAGGAGAGCCGCGCCGCCGTGATCGTATCGGCCATGCCGACCATGCTGATGGCGGTGCTGATCGCCGACCGCTTTCATCTCGACACCGCGGCGGCGGCGCTCATGATTGGCTGGAGTACGCTGCTGTTCTGGTTCACACTGCCGCTATGGTTGGCGCTGCTGGTGTAAAGAGAGGACGACGATGACGGTGAAAATCGGTTTTATCGGATTGGGCATCATGGGCCGGCCCATGGCCATCAATTTGCGCAAGGCCGGTCATTCCCTGTGGGTGCACGGGCGCCGACCGGTGACGATGGAAGTGCTGGTCGAGGCGGGCGCCACTGCCTGTGCCACGCCCTGGGACGTGGCCGCAAACGCCGAGATCGTCTTTCTGATGGTGTCGGATACCCCGGATGTCGAGGCGCTGATCCTGGGTGAAAAGGGCCTGATACACCGGGCCCGCCCCGGACAGGTGATCGTGGACATGAGCACCATCTCGCCGGCGGCGACACGCCATGTTGCCGCCGAACTCGAGAACCGCGGCGTCGAGATGCTGGATGCGCCGGTGTCAGGCGGCGAGGTCGGCGCCATCAATGCGACGCTGTCCATCATGGTGGGCGGCAAGCAAAAGACCTTTGAGCGCGTCAAACCGTTGTTCCAGTGTCTCGGCAAGAATATCGTGCACGTGGGCGATAACGGCGCGGGTCAAGTG
>CAYIQV010000277.1:0-2924 GCA_964365635.1 uncultured Acidiferrobacteraceae bacterium | reverse complement strand
GAGACGGTGCTCGCGCAGGCGAGCCGCTAAAGAGGTGAACCCATGACCACGGTACAAATCAATCTACCCGATCAGCTGGCCCAGGAAGCGCAACGTGCCGGGCTGCTGACCCCTGCGACCCTGGAGCGGATACTGCGTGAGTACCTGAAGACACGTAAGACCGACGAGCTGTTCGCGGCCATGGACCGCATGGCGGCGGTCGAGGAACCGGCCATGACGCCGGAGGAGATTGCGGAGGAGCTGCACGCGATGCGTGCCGCGCGGCGCCAGTCGCGCTAAATCGTGCGCGTCGTTCTCGATACCAACGTCGTCGCCTGGGGTTTTTGTGGGGCGGTGTGCCCCGGCAATTGTTGCAAGCCGCGCGCGAGAAGAAGTTGCGGCTCTATACGAGCACCACGCTGCTGCTGGAACTCACCGACATCCTGGGGCGCGCCAAGTTCGCGCGTAAGCTCGCGGCGGCGCAATTGTCGGTCGATCAGCTCGTCGAGCATTATGCGCTACTGACCACCGTCGTACATCCTGCCGTCATTGCCCCAACCATCCTCGATGATCCCGATGACGACCAGGTGCTCGCCTGTGCGCTCGCCGCCGAGGCGGAGATCATCGTGTCGGGGGATCGGCATTTGCTCGATCTCAAGGAGCATCAGGGCATTCGGATTGTGACGGCGGCGGAGGCAGTGCGGAAGATTGTTCGATAAGGGGCAAGTTATCAGCGTGCGGTCATCCTTCTGTTGATCTGAGAACACAAGCGAGTGCTTGGCCTCGTTGCCAGGCTCCGGGATTCACTGGCACTGGCAAAGAAATAGCTTTTGGCCTTTTTCTGGAGTTTTCCGGCCAAAAGGCGTAACTTAATTCCCTACAGTGAGTGATGCTTCAGCAAGCCTTACCCCCGCTTGTTTCACCGTAGCTGTACCCAGCGCGACCGTTGTGACAGCGACAGAATAAGAAAATCACAGGGAGACAGAACAAGTAAGTGCAATTCCTGATTTCAAATTATGTATTGCCCATGTGCCCGCTAGCGTTTTCTGGCGTGGCCTATATGGCGATCACGGTTTACGCGGATGATGTCCGTTAAGCGGCGAGTTAGTGGACGATCCATTAAGAGGAGTTTATCAGTCAAGGGTCAAAGGTTCGATAACGTCTGTCATATCGGGGATATAAGTGTTTAGTTAAACGGTCTCTGCCAGATCTCGGCAAATGATTGCAAAAAAATCTAAATGGACCTTACCGACTACCACGCAAAATATTATGCGCACGAACTGACCAAACGCTGTCCATCCGACAGTGTGGAAAAGCTCGCGGCGGTGCTGGCCGACACACAAGCACAGGTTGACCTGAATCCGCATCAGGTCGAGGCCGCGCTATTCGCATTCCGTAGCCCCTTCTCGAAGGGCGCGATCCTGGCAGATGAAGTGGGGTTGGGAAAAACTATCGAGGCGGGGTTGTTGCTCGCCCAGAAGTGGGCAGAACGCAAGCGCCGCTTACTGGTGATCGTGCCGGCCAATCTTCGCAAGCAGTGGAGTCAGGAGCTGGCCGACAAGTTTTTCCTCCCTACGGCTATCCTGGAGGCACGCAGCTTCAATGAGGTGGTCCGTGCCGGCAATCTCAATCCCTTCCAACAGGACGCAATCATTCTCTGTTCCTATCAGTTCGCGCGAACCAAGGAACCTTATCTCCGGCAGACACCCTGGGATCTTGTTGTCATCGACGAGGCGCACCGGTTGCGCAATGTCTACAAGAACTCCAGCAAGATTGCCCTCGCCATCAAGCAGGCTGTTGCCCCATTTCCCAAGGTGCTGCTCACGGCCACGCCACTTCAGAACACTCTGATGGAACTCTACGGCTTGGTCAGCATCATTGACGACTTTGCCTTCGGAGACCTGAAGAGCTATCGCACCCGGTTCGCGCGCCTCGGCAACAACAGCGATTTCACGGAGCTCAAGGAACGGCTCAAACCCCTCTGTAAGCGTACGCTCCGGCGGCAGGTTTTGGAGTATGTGAAGTACACCAACCGCCACGCGCTGGTGGAGGAGTTCGTGCCGTCGGACGACGAGCAGCGGCTCTACGATCTGGTTTCGGACTATCTACAACGGCCTACGCTCTACGCCCTCCCGTCTGGTCAGCGCCAACTCATGACACTGATTCTGCGTAAGCTGCTTGCATCAAGCACCTATGCCATTTCCGGTACGCTCGATGGTCTGGTTAAGCGCCTCGAAGTAGCTGCCGCCGCAGCGACAACCGTGGATGCCCCACCGGAAGAGCTACCCGCGGATTGGGAGGAGCTCGACGAGTTAGCCGACGAATGGGAGGGTGAAGAAGACGGTCCAGCCAAAGCGGAACGGACGCGGCTCGTCCCCGAGCAGTTGGCAGAGTTGCGAGAGGAAATAGCTCAGCTCCGTGAGTTCTACGCCCTGGCCAAATCCATCGTCAAGAATTCCAAAGGCGAAGTCCTGCTGACCGCGCTGCGTCGCGGCTTTGCTGCTGCTGCTGAGGCCCAGCAAAGCCAAGGGGCGCCAACGCTCCAGCAGAAGGCAATCATTTTCACCGAGTCCCGCCGCACGCAGGAATATCTTTTCCGCGTGCTCGAACAGACTGAGTTCGCGGGGAAAGTGATGCTCTTCAACGGAACCAACAACGACCCCACCTCCAAAGTTATTCATAAGCGCTGGCTCACGCAACATGCCGGTACCGACCGCATCTCCGGCTCACCCACCGCCGACATGCGCGCCGCGTTGGTCGAGCATTTTCGTGATTATGCGTCCATCATGATTGCCACAGAGGCTGCCGCCGAGGGCATCAACCTTCAGTTTTGCAATCTGGTGGTGAACTACGATTTGCCCTGGAATCCACAGCGCATCGAACAGCGCATTGGCCGCTGCCATCGTTATGGGCAAAAGTTTGATGTGGTAGTAGTGAACTTTCTT
>CAYIQV010000276.1:0-2925 GCA_964365635.1 uncultured Acidiferrobacteraceae bacterium | reverse complement strand
CAATTCCTGGAGCAGGTCGGACGCATCAAGGACTACATCCAGTCTGGTGATGTGTTTCAGGTCAATCTGTCGCGTGCCTGGCGGATTGAGCTGGGAAAACCGGCGACGCCCTTGTCACTGTTCCGGCGTCTGAGTTCCTCCAATCCGGCACCCTTTGCCGGCCTGATGACCTTTGACAGGGAACTGGCGGTTATCAGCTCGTCGCCGGAACGGCTCGTGGAAGTTCGCCACGGAATGATACGGACACGCCCGATCGCGGGCACCCATCCACGCAGCCCGGATTCCGCGGAAGATCGAAAATTATCACAGGCATTGATGCAGCACCCGAAGGAACGGGCCGAGCACATCATGTTGATCGATCTGGAGCGTAACGATCTCGGACGCGTATGCCGCACTGGAACCGTCAAGGTCAATGAATTGATGGTGCTTGAGTCCTATCGCCACGTACACCACATCGTGTCGGAAGTGAGCGGAAGCCTGCGCGCTGGCACGTCACCGGCAGATATCATGCGCGCAGTGTTTCCGGGCGGCACCATCACCGGTTGTCCCAAGGTGCGATGCATGCAGATCATTGCGGAACTGGAGCGCACACCACGCATGGCCTACACCGGTTCCATGGGATACGTGAATCACGACGGGAGCATGGACCTGAATATTCTCATCCGCACATTGGTGCAAAATGGCCGTGAAATTCAGCTGCGTGCTGGCGCTGGCATCGTGGCCGACTCCGTCCCGGAACGCGAACTGCAAGAGACGCGTGCCAAGGCGAAGGGACTGTTGGCGGCATTGGGTATATGAACACCGTCCCCACAACCTTGATCAACGGTGAGTTTCAGGAACAAGTATCGATTCGTGACCGTGGTTTTCAATACGGTGACGGTCTGTTTGAAACCCTGGCGGTCACCAGGGGCAAACCGATTTTCTGGGATCGGCACATGCGGCGTTTGCGGCACGGAGCCGAACGGCTTGGTTTCACGCCACCGCCGGAATCGCTGCTGCGCCAGGAAGCCGGACAGATTTGCATGAACCATGAACGTGCCGTGCTCAAAATTATTATCACCCGTGGCGCTTCGGGCCGTGGGTACGGCCCGGTTGCCGGCGCCTCACCAACACGCGTGCTCAACCTTTCACCGTGGACGGATTATCCTTCAGCCTACGCACAGCAGGGGGTGACGGTGCGCTTCTGTCGCATGACGCTCGCGCGCAATCGTTTTCTTGCCGGCATCAAGCATTTGAACCGTCTCGAGCAGGTGCTGGCGCGCACGGAATGGCAGGACGACTATCAGGAGGGGTTGATGCAGGACGCGGACGGGCACGTGGTGGAGGGCACCATGAGCAATGTTTTTGCGGTGTCCAAAGGGACATTGTTGACACCCGATGTGTCACAATGCGGTGTGGAGGGCGTCATGCGCGGTGTTGTGATCGAGTGCGCGGCGGCGGCCTCCATTCCTTGCCGTGTGACCGACATCCGCCGCCAGGACATTCTTGATGCCGATGAAATATTTCTTACTAACAGCCTTATCGGTCTCTGGCCAGTGCGCATGCTTGAAGGACAGAATCTTTCTGTAGGTCACATCACTCGACAATTACAGCAGGCGCTATACGATGCACAAGAAATTAACTAAAGCCATCACGGCGCTGCTGGTAGTTGTCACGATCGGCGCCACCTATCTGTTCTGGGCCTGGAGCCATTCCCTGACGCCTGGCGCGGAGACCTACCTTGTCAAATCCGGGATGACGCTGCGTGGCTTTGCCCGTGAGCTGAGTCAGCGTGGGGTGCTTCTGGAGAGCCATTCCTTCGTTTGGCTTGCCTATGTCTCCGGACATGGCCGCGACTTGAAGGCGGGGGAATATCAATTTCGCGATGGCATGAGCGCCAGGGAGGTGCTGGACCAGGTTATTGCCGGACGTGTGGTCGAGTATCCTCTCGTGCTGGTGGAAGGCTGGACCTTCAAGCAGTTTCTCCAGGCACTCAACAACGCGCCGAAACTGCCGCATACCGTCACCAATCTATCCCCGCGCGCCGTGATGGAGAAGCTGGGCCATGCCGGCCAGCATCCCGAAGGAATGTTTTATCCAGACACCTATTATTACTCGTCCGGCCAAACTGATCTGGCGATTCTTGCGCTGGCCTACGAAAAAATGCAAACACTCCTGCAGCAGCAATGGGATATCCGGGATGGAAATCTTCCGTACAAAAATCCTTATGAAGCGCTGATCCTTGCCTCGATCATCGAGAGGGAAACCGGGCGGGTGGACGAGCGGCGAATGGTGGCGGGCGTATTCATCAACCGTTTACGGCGGGGAATGAAGTTACAATCCGACCCGACGGTGATTTATGGCATGGGGGATGCCTACCGCGGCAATATCCGCTTGAAGGATCTGAGGCAACACACACCTTACAGCACCTACACCCGCGCCGGTCTCCCGCCGACACCCATTGCCATGCCGGGCAAGGCATCACTGGATGCGGTGTTGCACCCTATCGATACCCACGCGTTATACTTTGTCGCGCGTGGTGACGGTGGGCATTATTTTTCCGAGACGCTGGTGGAACACAATGACGCTGTGGTCAAATATCAACTGAACGGAAAAGCCAAGCGCTTCAGTTCAAATCCTGTGCCCAGACCTGCCCCCAACACCCAGGCGGGTGGGGCGGCCAAACTTCCCTGAAGAACGACGATGCGAAAGGGATTATTTATTACACTGGAGGGCGGGGAAGGTGCCGGCAAAAGCACCAGCCTCGCCTTTGCCCAGAAATGGTTGCAACAGGCAGGGCATGATGTGGTCGTTACCCGCGAGCCCGGCGGAACCGAGGCGGGCGAGCGCATCCGTGACGTGCTGCTGCACAGCCGTGAACTTCATATCACTCCCGATACGGAATTGCTCCTGATGTTCGCGGCGCGTGCCGAGCATCTGGCCCGG
>CAYIQV010000275.1:0-2933 GCA_964365635.1 uncultured Acidiferrobacteraceae bacterium | reverse complement strand
CGGAACGGGTGCGCCAGCGGCCACGACGGGAAGGTGTTGGTCGAAAAACGCGAGTGCACCAGCGCCAGCGCCGATTCCACCTGTGCATCGCCAAGATCCAGGAACAGGCGCTCGACCTGATCCGGTGTGAGCATGCCCTTGTACACCATCGTGCGCGACGACAGGCTCGGGATATAAAACAGGGAACGCTCGGCGTGGTTCGATTTCGCGATGGCATACTCGATGCGCTTGCGGATGACATAAAGCTTGCGCTCGAAGGCGGCTTCATCCGTCAGCGTCGAAGCCCGGCCGATAAAGATCTGCCGGAAAACAGGCTCGGCGGCGCGCGCCGTGGGGCCGAGCGAGGAGTCGTCCGTGGGCACATCGCGCCAGCCCAGCGGCGTCTGTCCTTCCTCGCGCACAATCGCCTCAAATACCCGCTGGCATTCTTTAGCCTGCACTTTGTCGCGTGGCAGAAACACCAGGCCCGTGCCGTAATAACCAGACTCCGGCAACAAAATATTCAGCTTGCGGCATTCACTCTTTAAGAAACGGTGCGGAATCTGCAACAGGATGCCGGCACCATCGCCGGTATTGACCTCGCAGCCGCAGGCACCGCGATGTTGCAGGTTCTTGAGGATGGTCAGGGCCTGGCGGACGATGGTGTGCGATTGGCGCCCATGCATGTCGACCACAAAACCGACGCCGCAGGCATCGTGTTCGTAGGCCGGTTCGTGCAGGCCTTGTCTTGTTGTCTGGCTGGACTGTTCCAAATCTGGTCACCGCTCACATATCTTGGGCGATCGCGCCCGCCACGTTGTCACTTGCTGCGGAGGTTGCTTCGGAAATCGATAAAAATCGATTATCTTTCAGTGGCCTACGAAAAAATCGCGCAGAAAGGGGCGAAAAGTATACAGGCCGTGTGCGGGCTATTCAATGGAGAACCGGGCCTGATTCAGCCCTACGCCGTGGCGGCCAATGGCCAGAAGGAGGGAAAGCACAGCAATTTCAGGGGTTCGCCCCCGGCCCCAACAACCGGGCATGCTCCCGAACTGCGTAACGGTCGGTCATGCCGGCAATGTAGTCCGCGACGATACGGGCCCGGCGCGTGGCATCTTCGGCGTTTTCCGGCTCATGCCATTTGTCCTGATACTGGGGCGGCAGGAGCCGGGGATCCTGCATAAAGGCCGTGAACAACTCGTGCACGACCTTCACGGACTCATTCATCATGCGGGTGACCTGTTCATGGGCATACAGGTTCCGCCGCAGAAAGCGTTTCAACTCGGCCGAGCTTTCGCGGGTCTCGGCCGTGAAGGCGATGAGCGCTGTCGGGTGCTGGCGCACGTCCTCGATACCCTGAACCCCGGATTGCTGGAGCAAGTGCCGGCTATTTTCAATCAGATCGGTTACCACGCGGTTAATCATGCGCCGCACGGTCTCATAAATGGCGCGACGCTCCGCCAGCGCGGGATAGCGCTGGCGCACTTGGTCGTATTGTTCCGCAAACAAGGCGACGGTGTGCAACTGCTCCACCGTGATCAAGCCTGAGCGCAGACCATCGTCCACGTCATGATTGTTGTAGGCGATCTCATCGGCGATGTTGACAAGCTGCGCCTCGAGGCCTGGCTGTTTCTTCTCCAGAAACCGCTGGCCCAGTTCGCCGAGGGCCACGGCATTCCTGGGGGAACAATGTTTGAGGATGCCTTCACGCGTCTCGAAGGTCAGGTTGAGTCCGGGAAACTCGGCATAGCGTTCTTCCAGCACCTCCACCACACGCAGCGATTGCAGGTTGTGCTCGAAACCGCCGTACGCTTTCATGCATTCATTCAGCGCATCCTGACCGGAATGTCCGAACGGCGTATGCCCGAGATCGTGCGCCAGCGAAATGGCCTCGGTCAGGTCTTCGTTCAGGCCCAGGGCGCGGGCGATGGAACGGCCGATCTGCGCGACTTCGATCGAATGGGTCAGGCGCGTGCGGAACAGGTCACCTTCGTGATTGACGAACACCTGGGTTTTGTATTCGAGGCGGCGAAAGGCAGCGCAGTGAATGATGCGATCGCGGTCGCGCTGGTACTGGGAACGGTTGGCAGGGCCAGGCTCGGGATAACGGCGGCCGCGCGAAGTGGGGTCGGCGGCGGCGTAGGGGGCGAACATGCTCAAAACAATTTCACGGGATTATCAGGGTGGGAACAGGATGAGCCAGACGCCTGTCCATGGTTGCCATTCAGGCCGCGCGCACGGTGTTGAGCGTCGCGCTGAGCGCTGCTGTCGGAAAATCATCCGTCACCACGGCCTCGCCGATACGCTTGAGCAGTACCAGACGCAATTTCCCGCCCAGAACCTTTTTATCGACAGCCATGAGATCGAGAAACTGCTGGACGGACAATCGTGCCGGTGCTGCCACCGGCAATCGGGCATGGGCGATCAGCTTCGTGATGCGTGTGACATCGCTCTCCTTGAGCCAGCCGAGCCGGTGAGACAGATCCGCGGCCATGACCATGCCGGCCGCGATCGCCTCACCATGCAACCAGTTGCCATAGCCCATGCCGGTCTCGATGGCGTGCCCGAAGGTATGTCCCAGGTTCAAGGTGGCGCGGACACCGGATTCGCGCTCGTCCGCGGCGACCACCTCGGCCTTGTTCTGACAGGAACGATAAATGGCCTCGCTCAGGGCCTCGGGGTCACGCTGGAGTAGCCTGTCCAGGTTGGCCTCGAGCCAGTCAAAGAACCCGGGATCGCGGATCAGGCCGTATTTGATGACCTCCGCGATGCCGGCGGACAGCTCCCGGTCCGGCAGGGTATTAAGCGTACTGGTATCGATGATGACGGCGCGCGGCTGGTAAAACGCACCGATCATGTTTTTGCCCAAGGGATGATTGACACCGGTCTTGCCTCCCACCGAGGAGTCCACCATCGCCAGCAGCGTCGTGGGCACTTGTATGAATGGCACACCA
>CAYIQV010000274.1:0-2959 GCA_964365635.1 uncultured Acidiferrobacteraceae bacterium | reverse complement strand
AGCCGATGTCGAGTACGGTGTCACCTTTTTCGATGGCGTCGACGGCGAAGGGATTGCCGACACCGGCGAAGGATTCCAGTGCCTCGGGCGGCAGGCCGTCGAGGCTGGCGGCGGGGTAGCGCACGAATTCGCAGGCCTTGCGGCCGGTGGGGAAATGGAATTCGGTGTGCGGCGAATTCGCCACCTGGGTGTACATCTGCGTCACTGCGCCGAGTATGTGCTCACGCTTGTTACTGGTGATGGCAACCATGTTCTCCTCCTTCGTGCTTGTACGGCCGTCGTTCGTTTATGTTTTAAGAGTTTCTGGTACGTAACGACGTTAATGTTTGTAAAAAGGTTCCCGCGTCAGAACTGGTCGGCGATTTTCTTGATCCGCTGGCGCAGCGTCTCCGGCGCGTTCGCTTTCTCCGGGCCCTTGACCATCCGCCGCAGGCGCGTGTCGAATTCCATGCGCGAGAAGCAAGCGCGGCAGTCGTGCAGGTGCGCTTCGACGGCGGCATGGTCGTGCTGTTCCAGCTCGTTGTCGAGGAACTCGAACAACAGGCGGATGGCTTCGTCACAGTTCAGCTTGCGGGGAGTGTCGCTCATGTTTCCTCTATCGGTGGTTGTTCCACCATGCCCTTGTCGAGGGCGTGTTGCCACAGACATTTCTGCATCATGGTGCGCGCCCGCGCCAGGCGCGAACGCACGGTTCCGATCGGCAGATCCAGCGTCTGCGCGATCTCGTGATACTTCAGTCCCTCGACGTCGGCGAGCACGATGACGACGCGAAAACCGTCGGGCAGGCTGCCGAGCGCGGCCTCGATGTCTTCGTGCAACAGCTTATCGAGGAATTGCTGCTCGGGATTTCCCCACCATAACAGCACCGGCTGGTGTAGGCGCTCGAACAGGGAAAAGGGTTGCTCGTCGCCTTCCGGCTCCTCGATGTATTCCTCGTGCGGCGTGCGGTGCACGGCCTTGCGCCGCTCGCTGATGAAATGGTTGGTCATGATGCGCGTTAGCCACGGTCCGATGCGCGTCGGGTCTTGCAGGGACTCGATGCCTTTCCACGCGCGCTCAACCGTGTCCGCCACCAGGTCCTCGGCATCGTGCGGGTTGCGCGTGAGCCGCCGGGCCGTGCGGTAGAGCTGGCCGAGGCGCGATTCTATATGTTGCGAAAGCTGCTCGTGTGCTGAGGACGATGGAGTCATTCGCTGGATGATCGCCGTTTCCGTGTCAGACCCGATCATACGATATTTTTCTGCCCGGCCGGCGCTGACGCGTGGACCGTGCAGACAACGACGATGAGGCCGAAGAAAGGGTTTTTTGCTTGCATGACTCTCATGACGCATAAGGACTCCAAATGGTTCCCGCCGGAAAGCGGCTAGAAACTCCCTCTCCCATTGGGAGAGGGCTGAAGTGAGGGTGAACTTACAAAAAGCGTTAAGATATCTAATGATCCCCCTCATCCTAACCTTCTCCCGAAGGGAGAAGGAAAATCGTGTTTTCCCCGTATACCGTCGTGGCGGCGGATTTGATCCATATCTCATGACGGGAACTCTTTGGCAGGGTTTTGCGTCTTGCTGGTTAACGACGCGAGAAACCGTTCAGCGCCACCAAACATAACCAGGAGAATGAACCATGGCCGCAACCTGCCCCGCCAATTTTGATGTGGACTACCTGCGCCAACAGGTGGAAATCGAATACGACCGCGTGGCGCGCGAGCCGCACGGCGAGTTCCATTTTCACCGTGGCGCGGACTACGCCCACAAATACCTGCTTTACGCGCGCGAAGACCTCGACCGCGTCCCAACGCTTGCCAGCGACCGTTTCGCCGGCGTCGGCAACCCGCATCGCATCGGGCCGATCCATCCCGGCGAGACCGTGCTGGATCACGCCTGCGGCGCCGGCATGGATCTGATCATCGCGGCGCACCGGGTCGGGCCCACGGGCCGGGTCATCGGCGTGGACATGACGCCGGCGATGCGCGAGAAGGCGGCCGAGGCCGTGCGGCTCGCGGGCGTGGCCGACCGCGCCGACATCCGCGCCGGTCTGTACGAGCAGCTGCCGGTGGAGGATGCCAGCGTGGACGTCGTGATCTCGAACGGCGTCATCAACCTCGCCCCCGACAAGACGCTGGTATTCAGCGAGATTAACCGCGTCCTGCGCCCGGCCGGCCGGCTGTACATCGCCGACGTGGTGATCGCGCGCGAACTGAAATTCGAAGCGCGCAGCAACCCGGACATCTGGGCGGCCTGCATCGGCGGCGCCTTGCAGGAATGGGAACTGGTGGAACTGGCCGCCGGCGCGGGGCTCGAGAACGGCCGCGTGGTCGAGCATTTCGATTGCTTCCGCGACACCTCCGCGGAGCGCAAGGTCTCGAAGGACCTGAAAGTTCAGGGCGTCACGTTCTTCGCCAACAAGCCCAAAAAGGCTTAAAAAAATAACTGAAGGACATCATCGCGAAACAAAGACCCGGCCGATGCCGGGTCTTTTTTATTTGGCAATAACGCAGTCAGATCACAGTTTCGCTAATACACTTGATCAGTTTTCACTTCGATTCAATCACGGCCCCAGTTTCCGGATCAGCAACCCGGTTGTCGAGACGCGCACTTCATATCGGTCAGCGAATTCCCGAATGTGATGTCGCATGCGTTACGCTCAGCCGGTGCTCCAAACGCGCGGGCGCTGCATGCCGGCGACTTTGCAGGCCTGTTTCACGTATCCGTAGGGGAACAACTTGTAGAGGTGAGCCTTCGCCCCCTTCTTGTCGAAACCATGTTGGCTCACGAGGAACTCCATGACGTGGCGCACGTCCGGCGCGATCCTGTTTTTGGTCCATTGTTCACGCATGAAGCGCAGCACCGGCCAGTGGGCTTCATTTAGTTCGATACCTTCTTCCGTGGCCAACTGGCAGGCGATGGATTCGTCCCAATCCACCGGATCGATCAGATAGCCCTCGGGATCGCGCGCGACCTGA
>CAYIQV010000273.1:1715-2960 GCA_964365635.1 uncultured Acidiferrobacteraceae bacterium | reverse complement strand
GCGGCGGAACTGGCCCAGCTCGGGGCGCTGTCGGTGGTGATGATCGGCTTTTTCGTGTTGGGTTCGGTGTGGCTGGTCCTGCTCATGGGCCGGCGCATGAAGTGCCCCAACAGCATGACCGGCGTGTTGTCCTCCGGCCTCGGCGTGTGCGGGGTGTCGGCCACCGTCGCCGCCGCGCCGGTGGTTCAGGCCAAGTCCGGGGAAATCGCCTACACCATCGGCACCATTCTGTTGTGGGGCGTGGGCTGCATGTTTATCTTCCCCACCGTCGGGCATATTCTCGGCATGGGTCCGGTGCAGTTCGGCGCTTGGTCCGGCACGGGCATCCTCAACTCCGCGCAGGTGGCGGGCGCGGCGCTGGCCTTCGACCCGCACGGCATCGAAACCCTCAAAGTGGCGGAAATCTTCAACATCACCCGCGTGCTGTTCCTCCCCATCATCGTGCTATGGCTCGCTGCCTGGTTCGTGAAACACGAGGAAGGGGCAAAAAAGGTAAGCCTGCGCCAGGTGGTGGTGGCCAAGTTCCCGCTCTTCGTGCTGGGCTTCATCGCGATGTTCGCGTTGTCTTCCACAGGCGTATTCGCCCCGGCCGGTCACTACCAGGGCAAATATTTCAGCAGCGCCGAAGTAAAGGAAGACAAGCTGCTCAAGCCGAAGGAAGTACGCGCCCTGGAGGCGGAACTGCCCAAGATGCGCAACGCGGAGGAAACCAAAGCGCTGCAAGACCTGGTGACCAATCGCAAGCTCTCTAGCCGCGAGCAGGACAACATCCTCAAGTCCGTGGCCAAGATTGAGGGTTTGGATGCGGTGGCCGTGGGCGCGATCGGCAATGCCAGCAAAGCGGCCCAGCATGACTCGAAGATCATCAAGGCCTTTCGCGACTGGCTGGCATGGCTGTTCGCCTTCGGACTGATCGGGTTGGGCATGCAGATCACCGCCGCCTCGATCAAGCAGGCGGGCGGCAAGCCGTTGATCATCGGCTCGGTCGTTGGCACCCTCAAGGCGGTGGGTTCGCTCATCGTGGTATTGATGTTTGTTCGTGAATTTATCTAAAAGGAGGAATTATGTCTGAACACAAATTCGACCGTGGGCACCCTCTCTCGATCTTCGTGAAAGACCGCAATGAAGATTTGAGCGCACTGCTCTTCGCCTTCCTGATCGCCATGAGCATCTTGATGTTCATTGCCTGATCAGCAACCAATCTGGCGGGGACTCCGTTTGTTGTACGGGGTCCCCGTTTGTTTT
>CAYIQV010000273.1:0-1615 GCA_964365635.1 uncultured Acidiferrobacteraceae bacterium | reverse complement strand
GGCGGCATCGTGCACCTGTTGGTGGTGCCCGGGCTGTGGGCCGGCATGCAAGGCGACGACTGGCTCAATAATGCCTCCACCCGTGATGCGTTTGGAAGCTATGTCGAGGGTCTGCTGGAAAAAGATTCTGCCGAACAGGTCGCCACCATCGAGGCACACTGCAAGGCGCAGGGACTGGACTACACCCCTGTCCTGCGCGTGGGCGACCCGGCTGATTGCCTGCTGGCGGCCGTACGCGAAGTGGCAGTCGACCTGGTAGTGATCGGGCCACCGCGGTCGAAAAAAACATCCGGCTTGCGCTCGCGCATGGACCTGGAAAAACTGGTGCGGGGACTCACGGTGCCTCTGCTGGTGGCGCCCCAACCGCATGGTTAATATCTCTCCGGCTGCTTCGGAGAAGCCTCCCGTGGCGTCCAGCGATGCCGCCTGGGTTGCGATTCCCTCCTCTCTCCCGGTTTCCAGACTGGCGGAACTCTGTCGTGACGTCGAAGCGATCTTCCGTGTGAATCCGTACTGGTACTTTGAAAACTGGGCACAAACCGGACCTGCCACCTACCACGCCGAATTAGAGAACCAAAGCATTCCGCAGCGCGGCGCGATCGACTTCGAAGTCGTGCCGGGACCCGGTGAAGGCTACACGGTGAACTATCGGCATGGGATAAAAAAACGCACGGTATTCTTGATCGAACCCTTCGAGCAAGGCAGCCGCCTGACGGTCACGGACGACTACGAACGCTTGCCGGAACCGGATCGATCCGTGCGCATACAAGAAGTGGACAAAAGCCTGTCTGCCTGGGGCGAAGCGCTGCGACGTTACTTCATGCGCCATCGACGCTGGTCCTGGTTGCCCGGCTGGCGCTGGTACATGCGCCGGGTGTGGGTGCCGATGAAACCTTCATCGCGGCGCATCGTCTGGCTGATTTACCTGATCTCGGTAGCAGAGTTTCTTTTCTTTCTGTTCGTGCTGCTGATCTACGTCATTGAGCAGAGCACACAGTAACTGTGCCACCGCGCCCCGACTTCGTTCAGCGTTTGTCCGCGTCTGTTTTCGATTTTGCTTTGTTCCCGGGAGGGGTGTCGATCACCTGAAAAAAGGTCTCGCCCTTCTTCACCATGCCGAGCTCGGAGCGCGCGCGCTCTTCGATCGCCTCATACCCCTGCTTGAGGTCCACGACCTCCGCCTCCAGCGACTGATTCCTGTCCTTCAGGCGGGCATTTTCTTCCTTCTGCGCGGCAATCTCGCTCTTGAGGCGCCACAGCGTGTACACGCCGCCGTTGCCGAACCACAGCGGGTATTGCAACAGAATCAGCAACCCGAGCAGCACGTACGTAATGATCTTCACCGCATTCATTCGGGCCGGGCCGGTAGCTCTGGAATTCAACTGGCAAGCATGGGAAAAGCCTTGCGGCCGGGGTACCGCGCTTCGCTGCCCAAGGTTTCCTCGATACGCAACAACTGGTTGTACTTCGCCACCCGGTCGGAACGCGACAACGATCCAGTCTTGATCTGGCCCACACCGGTCGCCACCGCGATATCGGCGATGGTTGTGTCTTCTGTCTCCCCCGAGCGGTGGGAAATGACGGCGGTATAACCGGCCTGTTTGGCCATGGCGAT
>CAYIQV010000272.1:0-2963 GCA_964365635.1 uncultured Acidiferrobacteraceae bacterium | reverse complement strand
TGGTTTGCACAAGAAGGTCACTCTTTAAAAAAATGGTACATAGGCTATGACTCATTCCCCATCACCCATTACTCATCACCGTTTACCGCAATGAAAGGCATCATTCTCGCTGGTGGTTCCGGCACGCGGCTCTATCCCGTTACGCAGGCAGTTTCCAAGCAGCTCCTGCCCATCTACGACAAGCCGATGATTTACTATCCCCTGTCAACGCTGATGTTGGCAGGTGTGCGCGACATTCTGGTGATCTCCACGCCGCAAGACACGCCTCGGTTTGAGCAGCTCTTGGGCGATGGCAGCCGCTGGGGACTGAAAATCGACTATGCTGTGCAGCTAGCCCCCGAGGGGCTTGCGCAGGCTTTTATAATTGGGGCCGATTTTATCGGCGGCGAATCCTGCGCCCTTGTTTTGGGCGATAACATATTTTATGGGCACGATCTGGCCCAGGATCTCCAGCTTGCTGTGCAAAAAACCGTTGGCGCCACCGTATTTGCTTATCCGGTGAAAGATCCAGAGCGCTATGGGGTGGTTGATTTCGATCAGCATGGCAAGGCACTGTCTATCGAGGAAAAGCCCAAGATTCCAAAATCTCGCTATGCTGTCACGGGTCTTTATTTTTACGACAAACAAGTGGTGGAAATATCCCGTTCACTCAAACCTTCTGCCCGCGGAGAACTCGAAATTACGGATGTAAATAGAATTTACCTTGACCGTGGCCAGCTTGATGTGGCAGTCATGGGTCGTGGAATGGCATGGCTCGATACCGGGACCCACGAATCCCTGCTTGAGGCGTCTCATTTCATCTCGACAATCGAAACGCGACAAGGGCTTAAGATAGCCTGCCCCGAGGAAATTGCCTACCGCATGGGCTACATCACGGCGCAACAGCTCGAAGCGCTCGCCGGCCCGCTAAGCAAGAACGGCTATGGGCAATACCTCCTCGGGGTGCTGCGTGAGCGGCTCTTCTGAATGAACGCAGTTCAGACTTCGCTGCCCGGTGTGCTTATTCTGGAGCCCAAGGTCTTCGGTGACGACCGCGGTTTCTTCTTCGAGAGCTATAACAGGCAGGCGCTTGCGAAGGTCGGCATCACCGCGGAGTTCGTGCAGGATAATCACTCGCGTTCGGTACGTAACGTCCTGCGTGGGCTCCACTACCAGATCAGGCAACCACAGGGCAAGCTGGTCAGGGTAATCCAGGGAGAGGTCTTCGACGTTGCGGTGGATATTCAAAGAAGTTCCCCGAACTTCGGTAAGTGGGCGGGCTTTAATCTCTCGGCAGAAAATAAACGCGTGGCCTGGATACCCCCCTGCTTTGCCCACGGTTTTTTCGTTATTTCCGAGGAGGCGGAGGTGCTTTACAAAACTACAGACTACTGGGCGCCTGAATACGAGCAATGCATTATCTGGAACGATCCGCAGTTGGCTATTGACTGGCCGCACCGGGCCGAGCCGGTCCTTTCCGCCAAGGACAAGATGGGGCGGCTGCTGAAAGATGCACTTTTACCGGAATGAATAGAATTCTTCTTATTGGCAAGAACGGCCAGGTAGGGTGGGAGCTTCGGCGCACACTGGCACCGCTGGGAGAGGTAATTGCTCTGGACCACCAGGAAATGGACCTTGCTGATCCCGATGCCATAAGAGGGGTGATGCGCGAACAAAGGCCGCATTTGGTCGTCAATGCGGCGGCTTATACGGCTGTGGACAAGGCTGAAGAAGAGACCGACCTCGCTATGGCCATCAACGGGACCGCACCCGGTATTTTGGCGGAAGAGGCCAAACGCGCCGGCGCGTTTTTAGTACATTTTTCCACTGATTACGTATTCGACGGAGAAAAGGAATCCCCTTACACTGAAGAAGACGCTCCCAATCCGATCAACGTGTATGGCAAAACCAAGCTGGCTGGCGAGCAGGCCATACAAGCCGTGGGGACGCCCCATTTAATACTGCGGACGAGCTGGGTGTATGGGGCGCGCGGCAAGAATTTCCTGCTGACGATCCTGCGGCTGGCGCGCGAGCGGCCGGAGCTGAAAGTCGTGAACGATCAGACCGGCGCGCCTACCTGGAGCCGCATGATTGCCGAGGCCACGGCCCAGATCCTGGCGAAAATTTATTCCACCAGCACATCGCGTGTCACGCGCACGTCGAATGTGGGGGATATTTACCACTTGACCGGCAGCGGGGAGACAACGTGGTTTGGTTTTGCAGAGGCCATTTTAGCGGAAGCAACACGCCTGATTTCCAGCCCCTCGATGCGTCTCACGCCCATTTCCACGGCCGAGTATCCGCAGCCCGCAAGACGGCCGCGAAATTCCCTGATGTCCAATCGAAAGCTTGGTGACACATTTGGACTTGTTATGCCATCGTGGCAAGACATGATTAAACTTTGTTTGGAGGAGGCACACCGTTCATGAGGGATGCACGAAGAAAACGCATAGCGATCCGTTGCTAAACTGAGTGAAAATTCTGGCTTAGCCTGACCATCGTCGAGCATGCAGCTGTGACTGCGCGTGCAGGAACTTTTATCATATATCTATCGCAGCATAAAGAATGGTTTTTTTCAGATATCCAAGTGTATGATCTGCTGCTTGAAGAAGTCAGTGGCATAGAACCTAAGCACAGTCAGTATGGAAGATAATAAAAAAAGTTCACAAATAACCGGGGAGGCCTGCGTTCAGGCTAATCGACTGATAACAGTCGTGGTTCCTGTATATCGGGAAGCGGGGAATCTATCTCGCCTTTATGAACGGCTGGAAGCAGTAACGCGCCAAATCTCCCACTATGACTGGGAGTACATTTTTGTCAATGATGGCAGCCCAGACAATTCTATGCAGGTGTTGCGTGGTTAGGCGCAGCGCGATAAGCGAATCAAGGTGATTGATTTCTCGCGCAACTTCGGCAAGGAAGTTGCGTTAACCGCCGGGGTTCAGGCCACGTATGCCGACGCGGTGATTACCCTGGATGCAGAC
>CAYIQV010000271.1:0-2964 GCA_964365635.1 uncultured Acidiferrobacteraceae bacterium | reverse complement strand
TTTCCCCGTTCACGCTATCCGGGGGCGCGACACCGTCATCGAGGACTTTAAGCAGGATTTTGTCCGGCTTTTCGTCGAGAATAACCTTAATAATACCTTTTTTGCCATCCGGATAACCATGATTGATGGCGTTCTGGATAAGCTCGTTCAGCAGCAGCGCGAGCGGCGCTGCCTCGCTCGCCGACACAAGGGATTCACATGTGCTGAAATCCAGCATGGGTTCGATGCCGTGCGGACATAACGGGGCTACCGTCCGGCACACGCCCTGAACGAGTTCGTGCAGCACGACACTTTCGTTCGTATGGTGGCTTAAGAGATTGTGCACTTCGGCGACGGTGTGCAACTGGCTGATGGCCTTGTTCAGAACATGCGTCAGCGCGGGATGCTCCTCCCGGTAATGCCCCAGAATCCCGACAACCCCTTGCAGATTGTTCTTGATGCGGTGATGGACCTCGCGCACGATGGTGGCGAGGTGCTCTGCCTCGCTGCGCGCCTGCTGGTAACGCTTTATGTTCGCCACCGTATGCGCTACCTGGATGGCCAGAGGTTCCAGATGCGGCAGGTGCGCATCGTTGAAGGCGTATACCTGGCGGCTCGCGATGGCCAGCGCTCCCAGAAATTCGCCGGCGTTGTATAGCGGAATACGCACGCACGAGCGCAGGCCGTCCTCCATGACAAGCAAATCCTCCGGAAAATGGCGGCCTCCCGCCGTTAGATCGAATATGATGTAGGGGCGTCCAACCTCCTTGAGATGCTCAAGAAAACTTCCGCGGAACGGCACGCGGGTGTTCGGCTTCAGGCGCGACGACTCACTATCTTTCGTCTCCACCACGGCAAAGACAGTGTCTTCGCCCTCTTCCAAAAGAATCATGAAATGATCCACCGGTACGAGCCGACGCAAGATCGTCGCCACCGGACCGAACGTGCCTGCATATTCCAGCCGTGAGTTCGCCAGCGTGCTGGCCTCCTGGATCACCTGCATCCAGGCGTATCCACGATCCAGCGCTTCTTCGGCTTCCTTGCGCGCCGTTATATCCTGCAACGCGCCGAGTATACGCACGCTGTCATCGCGGGTATCCCGAACGATGGTTCCCCTCTCGGAAACCCAGCGCACCACGCCGTCCGGCTGGACGATCCGGTGCTCGAAGCCGAAGTCCGCATTCTGCCGCACGGCCGAAGCCAGCGATTTTCCGACGAAATCGCGGTCCTCCGGATGAACCCGATCCAGAAATGTTCGATAGTTGTGCGGATGTTCTTCAGGCAACAGACCGAACAACTGTTCGTAATTGTCCGACCAGTACCAAACCCCCTCCAGGGAACCGTTCCATATGCAAACACCGGCATATTCCAGCGCACGCTGCCGCCACTTGCACTCATCGATACCGCCGATAGCGATTTTAGGGGATTTTTTCATGTCGACCCTGAGTGTTACTCATCGTGCCATGTTCTATTTGAGATGCTGTTTCATGTTCTACATACCGTTTCGCCGTCATTAACCACAGGTCACCGGCCAAACACACAGCATAGCTTTTTTAATTATTGTATGTAATCCAAGGAGACGCATGAACAGACCACCTTGGTTCATCAGACACTGCCCAGCTTTCCCCGATCAGAGAAGCAATGAACGCAGCCACGACCCAAGAGTCAAGCTGGCTTTCCGTATTGGCGATAAACCGGGCTTTCGCCTCCGCAGTCAAGGGCCAATACGAAAAATCCGTGGATCGCGAGTCCGCCTATGAGATCCTCCAGGCACACGCGCAAAAACAGGCGGCGGACACCTCCGTACAACCGATCAATGCCGGCGGCCGCCAGCGCGAGAGCGTGGGCCGAGGCGCTGGCTAAAAGTGCGATGCGTGCCATCGGCTGCCAGCTTGGCAGGCAGTTGGTACGTGGCATCATGGGTTCGTTGCCTGGCGGGCGACGCTAAACCACCAAAACAGGGCACGCCGGCGCTTGAGCCTAGAACCATAACCCTGCCCAAGTGGCAGAGTTATGCTTCCGTTTTAGGGTGACAAAGATAGGCTGCCATTCCGCTTCACGCGGCGTGCGCTTTTTTCGGTTGCCGGATCAGGCACTCGGCCGGGATGCCCAATCTCTTGTGCAGCGCCCAGATCATCTTTAATGTCAGCGGCCGCTTGCGGCCGAGAATCTCGTAGACGCGGTTGGAGCGGCCGATCATCGGTTCGAGGTCTTTTACGGACAACCCTTTGCTTTCCATCGTGTACTTGATCGCCTCGATGGGGTCGGGCAGATCGAGCGGGTAGTGTCTGGCCTCGTACGCCTCCACCAGCGTGACCAGCACCTCGAGCCGATCGCCCTCTCGTGTACGGGGCTTGGCATGCATCAATGCTTCGATTTCCTTGAGTGCCGCGCGATAATCGGCTTTGGTCTTAATGGGTTTGATGTCCATCGTAGTGTCTCCGTCAAATGGTTTGCGCGTCGATCCGGTCGTACTGGGCATGGGTTCCGATAAATCGGATATACACCACGCGGTAGGCGTAGTTGATCCAGACCACGACTCGGTATTTGTTGCCGGCGATGTTGAACACGGCGCGCCCATCCTTGAGGATACTGGCCGTAGCGACATCGCGCTTCAATTCCGCCGGCGATCCCCAGTCGGCTTTGAGCGTATGCCGGTACCACGCGAGGGTGGGTTCCTTGGCGTTCACATAGGCCGGATTCTGTTCCCAGAACGTCTTTAACGTGCTCAACGCGATCACTCGCATACGCAGTATGATAGTCCCAATATGGGACTCCTGCAAGAGGACGGGACCACGCGGTCAGTCTGGGTATGTCGAAGCCTTCCATCACACCGCTACCGTGAGGTTTCCCCAAGAAACCGAGATCAGAACCCGGCTGACAACGATCGGTTCAGACGACCGGCGGCCGCCTTTTCCTTCGGTTTTTATGGATCGGCAAAGTTATCGTCTGAAGGGCACCTCTAAAAATTGGTAAACCCCTTCT
>CAYIQV010000270.1:0-2972 GCA_964365635.1 uncultured Acidiferrobacteraceae bacterium | reverse complement strand
TTTCATTACTCGAGTCTTGAAAATATGCCGCCCGGCATCCAGTATGCCTACGATGTGCTGCGCGGGACGGGTGTGGACGGGTCGCACGATGGCATTATCTATAAGAATCTGCTCGCCTGTTACGCCCACATGCGTGATCTGGAAGGAAACCATTGGGCGGCGCGATTCGTTGATTTTGTTCGCGGGCAGAAACAATCTGCCGGCAAGGTACAAGCGGGAGGCATCGGTCCATGATCACCATCACCCAGGAAGCCGCGGCACAGATTCGCAATTCCGCGGAACAGACCCACACGCAAGGCATGTTCCTGCGACTGGCCGCGCGCCAGGATGAAGATGGCTCATTGCTGTACGGCATGGGCTTCGATGACAAGGGGGAAGACGACACCCACGTGGTCGTAGAGGGCATCGATATACTTATTTCCAGTTCGTGCAAGGCCCTCCTGGCAGGCGCCACCCTCGATTTTGTAGAGATCAACCCGGGCGAGCACCAGTTTATCTTCGTCAATCCCAACGATCCCAGCCATACCGCGCCCGGCGCCAAGCCCGCATAAGCGAGAGGTCTTTGCCACCGGGGAAACCGGTCATTTCCCGAATGGCACTTAGCTTGAACCTCGCCACCGTGATAACCCCCGTGCGTAGCCCGGATGGAGCGCAGCGGAATCCGGGAACAGGCGCCATTGCCAGCCGTATTTCCCCGCATTCCGCTATCGCTTCATGCGGGCTACTTGTTGCGCAGTATGCCGCACACGTGCTGTATTCTCGGCAATAGACGCTTAAGTAAGTGCCATTCGCCATTTTCCCTCTCTTTTCATGCCGATCGGTCCGCAGCGTGCCGCGCCCAGTCCATTTCTGTTAGTATTTATGCCGTCGGGTTGCTGCCTTCTGGCAACCGGCAACGCCTCATAACCTGGTTGCCATGCAGAAAAATTCCGTTTCGATTCATCGATGGATCGATCACCTGTTCTGGAGCAAGCTCTCGCGGCCCCTGGCGTTACTTGGGCTTTTGCTGCTGGGAAGCGCGACGGCCACAGGTTATTCCCTCTCCGGCCACATCATGGCCGGATGGGCAGCCCTGTCACTGGCATTGGGCGCATTCGTCATACTGGTTTTGTTGCTGATCCGCATTCGTCGTCGTCTTAAATTCGTCAAACACCTGCGCGCCTGGGCCCAGCACATGCGCGGCGGTAATCTGTCGTCCAGGATTCCGATGTCAAATGAACCTGATCTCGCCAGTATCATCGAAGATATCAACAGTCTTGGCGGGATGCTGGAAACATTGGCCTTCGAGATGGACGCCCATTCCCATGCCCAGACCGTGCGCCTCGCCCGCAAAACCCAGTCGCTCGACATCCTGTATGAAATAGCGCTGAGCCTTACCCGGCAAGGCAACCGTGATCAACTGCTTGAGAGTTTTCTGGATACGTTCATCGAGCTCGTGGATGCGCGCGCCGCCACAGCCCACTTGCTCGCCAGCGACGGACAGATGCGGCTTATTGCCAGCCGGCGTTTCGATGCCACCGCCAATGGCACCGGTGAAACACTGGCGACACATTGTCCCCATTGTGGCTGGACGATTTCCAGTGGCAATGTACATACCCTGACCCAGCTGCTTGTCTGTGCCCGGTTGCCTGCCGATCGGCCAACGGCGGATGAAGGTGAAGTGGCAATCGTTCCGGTCCAGTACCACGGGCGCACACTGGGCATCTACACGCTCTATCTGGACTGGCCGGTATCCTCACTCGGCGAGGATGCCCTGGAACTGCTGATCAGCATTGGACGGCATCTCGGACTGGCCATCGAAAAGACCCACCTCGACTCGGATGCACGACGACTGGCGATCATGGAAGAGCGCAATATCATCGGCAACGAACTCCACGATTCGCTGGCGCAATCGCTGGTCAGCATGCGCCTGCGCGTCAAGATGCTGGATGAGATGCTGCACAAGAAAGATCTGCGTGCCTCGCAGAATGAAGTTCGCATGTTGCGCGAGAGCCTGGAGGAGGCGCATTCGAATCTCAGGGACCTGCTGTCAAACTTTCGCCTTAAGATCGATGAACGTGGCCTGGTTCCAGCCGTGGAAAACATGGCCGAACGCTTCCGCGAGGAAACCGGCATTTCCGTTTTTTTTCACAACGAATGCCAGGATCTGACGTTGACCCCCGCGCAGGAACTCCAGGTGTTCCACATCATCCAGGAAGCCCTGAGCAACATCCGTAAACACAGCTATGCGCACACGGCCCGTATCCGCATCGGTTCGGATGGAAACGGCCGCTATGAAGTGCTGATTGAAGACGACGGCTTCGGCATGAACCCGCCCGATGACATCCGCCCGGGCGAACATATCGGGCTGCAGGTAATGCAGGAACGTGCTCGCCGTCTGCCGGGCGAAATCACCATCGAGAGCGAACCGGGTGAAGGCACGCGCGTTTCTCTGACGTTCGGCACGAATGCGACTGACGCGCCCGTCTCGCGCGCCGCCGGCTGAATCATGCGCGCCCTCCTGATTGACGATCACGCGCTCGTGCGCAAGGGGATGGAGGAATTACTGCGCAGCCGCGGTGTCGACGTGGTGGCCGCCGTGGGTTCCGGAGAAGAAGGTGTCACCCAGGCACTCGCGCTAACCCCCGACATCATCCTGCTGGACGTTAAAATGCCAGGCATCAATGGCATCGAAACGCTGGAAAAACTGCGCGCCAACAATGTGACCGCCCCGATCCTGATGCTGACGATGAGCCGGGATGACAGCGACCTGCGCGCTGCCTTGCGCGGTGGCGCCACCGGTTATCTGCTCAAGGACATGGAGCCAGAGGACTTGGTCCCGGCATTACAGGCCGCCATGCGCGGTGATAACGTCGTGGCCAAAGAGATGGTAGGAACTCTGGCGCGTATCGTTCAGGGACAAACCAGCGAAGCCCCGCCGCGCCCCGCCGCGCCCTTTGCCGATCTTACTCCGCGTGAACTGGAAATCCTGA
>CAYIQV010000269.1:0-2975 GCA_964365635.1 uncultured Acidiferrobacteraceae bacterium | reverse complement strand
AATTTTATTAAATTTTATTTAAATTTTTGGGGGGTTTGCGCTACGCTAAACCCGCCAAACAGTATGATTTTGTTGGGTCCGCCGCTGGCGCGGCTTGACCCAACCTGCATGAGAAGCAATTATTCGAGACTCCCTAATGATTTCCAACGCAACTCCATGCTCATCGCTCAGTCCACCGCCGTCCGGCAGCAGGACTTTTTTTGCGTACGTCCCGGACTACACGTGATTGCTGTAGCGACCGTGCTTCGCGCCAGCGAACAGGGCATGGAACTGCTCGCCGCTGACGTGGATAAGCTCCTCGTGATTACCGGCCTCGAAATAAACGTCGCCCCCATGCAGCAGGCTGTCGTCCACGAGGGTCTCGATCCCGTAGGCGGCGCCAATCGGCGGGATGGCGCCGAGCTCGCAGTCCTTGAACAAATCGGCAAACTCGTCTTCGGTGGCAAGCCCGAACTGGCGATGCAACTGGCGATGCAACTGCCCCAGTTCCAGCCGATGCGTGGACGGCAGCGCCACCATCAGAAAGCCCTGATCGTCTTCAACAATTACGCTCTTTACCAGGCGGTCACCGGGAACATGCGCTTCCGCCGCAGTTTGCATGCTGGTCGCCGTGTGCGCATGCGTAACGACATCATAAACAACGTGATGCTCACTCAGAAAATTCTCCAACGTGGTTGCGATTGCCATGGCCGTACCTCCTTGCGAGGTTCACCGCCCCGCGTAAGACAGGGTTCACAGGAAAAGAACAAGATTATGATAGCGCCGATCAATGTTCGGCGGAACTACCACGGGATATCTAAAATTGTGCCGCCCCGCCCCGCTCCCCGTAAATGTAATACTTGAATCACGGTTGTGGCCGGTCGCGGCCACATTCTCCAGCCATAAACACTGCTAATGCCGCCGTATTTTGACCGCCATCAACGACACCGCCGCTAGTTTTATATTCAAATATCACCATGTTGCCAACCCAAGGCAACAAGGGAGGTAGTTATGCTGGTAAGAGAAATCATGACGCACAAGTTGGAGTCCATCCTGCCGACGGCGTCGTTGCGCGAGGCCGCGCAGAAGATGCGCGATCTCAAATTCGGCTCGCTACCGGTAGCGGAAGACGGCAAACTGATCGGCATGATCACGGATCGCGACATCTGTTGCCGGGGTGTGGCCGAAGGTTTCGATTCGGCCAGCACCACGGTGCGCGAGATCATGTCGCGCTACGTTTCGTTCTGCTTCACCGACGACGAGGTGACCGTTGCCGTGCGGCAGATGGAGGAGCACCGCATCCGTCGGCTCGCCGTACTGAACCGCGACAAGACCATGGCCGGCTTTCTGTCGGTGGACGACCTCGCGCACTACTCGCGCCAGTTGGCCGGTGAAGTGCTGGATTCCGTCCGGCCCACGCAGCACTGAGCGAATGCGCGTCTGAACAAGTCCGATCCTGACCTTCCGGTCAGGGAAGGGCATATTATTGGCGCGTGGCTATGTTTCTGCTCGGACGTGCGGTAACGGTAACAGCGGCGGAGTTCCTCTGCATGGATGCAGGCCGTTATTCAATCGGATAATCCAGCTCACGCTGATGTCGTATGGCCAGAATGCGGACCTGATCCTGCGCGGGCAGGAAGCGGTATAAGGCTATGTATCCCGTCTTGCCGTAAGAAATCACCAGCTCGCGCAGTTTGCCGGCAACGGTTCGGCCAATCAGCGGATGGTTTGACAGGGTATCGACGGCCTCACCAATGGCGCGCGCGGCGCCCACCGCCGCCTGCGGATCGTGCTCGGCAAGAAAATCAAATGCACGCTCAAGATTCGCGAGCGCATTCTCCGAGTAGATTACTTGCGCCACGGCTTGGGCCGGGCGGCTCGACGGTTTTTGGCCAGCCGTTCCAGCCAAGGGTGGACATCCTCGGCCCGGTACACGGCCGCGCCCTCTTCGACCGCGGCATCCGAGACGAGCGCCTCGCGTACAAACTCCCGCATCTTCTCCTTGCGCGTCACTTCACGCTCCAGCGCTTCCACCATGAGGCTATGCGCGGAACGGCCGGTTTCCTTGGCCAGGCGAGCGATGCGTGTCTTGAGCTTTTCGGGCAGTTTGAGTGTGGTCGTGGCAGCCATGGCAGAACACTAAAATGTGTAGGTAACACTATAGTAGCACCGCGCGGACATCCAAACAATCAGTCTCTCTGGCTGCGTGGCGTCGGCAAAAATGTACGAATCCTTACCTGCCCTGAAGCTACCCCTGATGCGAACCAGCAGCGGGCGCGGCGGCGCTACTCATCGCCCGCCGCAGTCACTCCAGCACACCGCTGGTGGGATGGGGTTAGGCTTCCCCCTTTGTAGATCGCCATCCAGCGGCTTGCTTAATAAGTCGATCCAGTACCGTTCTCATGTCCATTCCAGGGAGCATTGGTGCAAAGAATCCGTGCCAAATTAATCCGTCATCGACGAGTGAATAGTTTTGTCCCTCTACCATTTCCTTGTGTTCACCGAATCCGCCTTTGAAAGTGAATTCTGAATACTCGATGGCGTAGGCCTTGAGGGTAGGTATCGGAAACTTTACATCCGTTTCCTTATAACGGTCTGGTGCATCCGAAGGGAATTTCAGCTCAAAGACGGTCGATTTCATGCCACTGCCCAAGTCTCGGATAGCAGCGCCGCCTGTTCAAGGACCGTCTGTGTCGCTTTCTCCTGCTTGTCTGGCGGGTATCCGTATTTGCGGAGAATGCGCTTGACGATGACACGCAATTGGGCACGTACGTTCTCGCGTACGGTCCAGTCGATAGTGACGTTCTTCTTCACGGTCTCCACCAGTTCGCGTGCGATATGCACCAGCGTTGGTTCACCGAGCACTTTGACCGCACTATCATTGACTTCCAGCGCGTCGTAGAAGGCCAGCTCGTCCTCGCTCAGTTTGAGCGCCTCACCACGCGCGTTGGCGGCGCGCATGTCTTTCGCGAGCTGGATCAGTTCTTCGATTACCT
>CAYIQV010000268.1:0-2994 GCA_964365635.1 uncultured Acidiferrobacteraceae bacterium | reverse complement strand
CAGTCGGCGAGCTTGATGTCCGCGACCTTGTAGTCTTTGAACTGCGAATTGATGACAGCGTTCATAAGCGTGCCCCTGTGCATGAGCGAGCGCCGTTGATTTAACCAACGTCTCTCCGAGCCTGGCAGGGAAGACCCCTGTCGCAACGCTCCTCGGAGAGCAACGTCTCACCGCATGATGCGGCGACAAGAAAAAACTTACGCGCTGGCCGCGCTCTTCGCCTTGATGCCGGCCGCGTTACGCAGGGCCTCAGCCTTGTCGGTACGCTCCCAGGTGAAGCCGGGCTCGGTGCGGCCGAAGTGACCATAGGCCGCGGTCGCGAGATACACCGGACGCAGCAGGTCGAGCATTTGAACGATGCCCTTCGGGCGCAGGTCGAAGTGGGCTTTGACCAGATCCGCGATCTTGGTATCCGGCAGCTTGCCGGTGCCGAAGGTGTCCACGTGAATGGAGACGGGGCTGGCAATGCCAATGGCGTAGGCGATCTGGATTTCACAGCGGTCGGCGAGGCCCGCGGCCACGATGTTCTTGGCCACGTAGCGTCCGGCGTAGGCGGCTGAGCGGTCTACCTTGGACGGGTCCTTACCGGAGAAGGCACCGCCGCCGTGGCGCGCCATGCCGCCGTAGGTATCGACAATGATCTTGCGGCCGGTGAGGCCGGCGTCACCCACCGGGCCACCGATTTCGAAGCTGCCGGTCGGATTGATGAAATACTTGGTGTCCTTGCCGAGCCACTCCTTGGGCAGTACCGGTTTCACGACTTCCTCGATCACCGCTTCTTTCAGGTCGGCGTGCTTGATGCCCGGGTCATGCTGCGTCGAGAGCACCACGGCATCGATGCCGACCGGTTTGTTGTCCACGTACTTGATGGTGACCTGTGACTTGGCATCGGGACGCAGCCACTTGAGCTTGCCGTTTTTGCGTACCTCGGCCTGACGTTTCACCAGACGATGCGCCAGCGTGATCGGCATCGGCATGAGCACGTCGGTTTCGTTGGTGGCATAGCCGAACATGAGGCCCTGGTCGCCGGCGCCCTGTTCGAGATCGATGCCCTGGCCTTCATCCACGCCTTGGGCGATGTCCGGCGACTGGCGGCCGATGGCGGTCAGCACTGTGCAGGTCTCGCTGTCGAAACCCATGGCGGCGGTATAGCCGATGTGGCGCACCACGTCGCGCGCCACTCTGTCAAAATCAATGTTGGCCCGGGTGGTGATTTCGCCGGCCAGCATCACGAGATTGTTTTTGACGAGGGTCTCGCAGGCGACCCGCGCCATTTTGTCCTGGGCCAGGATGGCATCCAGCACGGCATCCGAAATCTGGTCACAGACCTTGTCGGGATGGCCTTCCGAAACCGATTCGGAGGTGAAAAGATAACTGTCTGCCATGGTCGAGCTCCACTCTGTAGGGCTTGCAAAAGGGGGCGCAGTTTACCAACCGCGGACAAAAAATCCTATCAGGGGATTAAAACTAGCACTGTTCCCATGGGAGTCCGTGAAAACGCCAGCCCCCGACCGCACTGCGGTGATGGTGGTCATCCAGCGTCCCTTCGAACCCCTCGGCTACGTTATAAACGTCCATAACCCCGGCCTCGACCAGGACTTTCCCCGCTTCCAGCGAGCGCACCCCGCTGCGGCAGATGAGGATCACCGGCGCTGCGCCCGTGGCGCCGCCCAGTATGGCCTGGCGTACCTGGGTGACGAAGTGGGGATTTACCTTCCAATCCGGCTCGTCAATCCAGGGAATGTGGATAGCGCCGGCAGGATGACCCACAAACAGAAACTCCATGTGCGAGCGGACGTCGATCAGGATGGCGTTGGGATGTTCCTGCAGAAATACCCAGGCCTCTTTGGGACTAAATGTTTTAATCTCATTCATATAGACACCCTCACCGTCACGTTCAGACACATGGCGCAGTTTCGACGCGATTTAGGCATACTTGCACATTATGCGTCTCATGAGCCCACAACCCAATCTTTCTGTTTTGCCCAAACCGCCCCGCTCCTTGTTGCGGGCCGCCGGGGAGGCGATTGCCGATTACGGCATGATCCGCCCCGGAGATCGCATATTGCTTGGCGTCTCGGGTGGCAAGGACAGCCTGAGTTTGTTGCATGTCCTGCTGCATTTGCGTACCAAGGCGCCGATCCCCTTCGAGCTTGGGACCGCCACGGTGGATCCCTGTATCGAAGGATTTGACCCGTCCTATCTCAAAAACTATATACCGAGTCTCGGCGTTCCTCACTACTACCGGCAGCAGGATATTGTCGGGCGGGCGCTGAAAACCATGCGCGGCAATTCGTTTTGCGCCTATTGTTCACGCATGCGCCGGGGCATCCTGTACGCGACGGCGCGTGAGCAAGGCTACAACGTGCTGGCCTTGGGGCAGCATCTGGATGACTTGGCGGAATCGTTTTTGATGAGCGCCTTTCACGGCGGCACCTTGCGCACCATGAAGGCCCATTACGTCAACGATGCCGGTGACCTGCGCATCATCCGTCCGTTCGTTTATGTGCGCGAGCGCCAGACGATCGATTTTGCCCGTCGTGCCGGCATGCCTGTCACCATGGACAATTGCCCGGCCTGTTTTCGCATGCCGGCTCAGCGCATGCACATGAAATCGTTATTGGAAGAACAAGAAAAATCCCACAAACAGATATTTTCAAATCTTTTGACGGCAATGAAACCATTAATGTCAGGTAATATTGGCGATAAATTGAAATATAATTCCTACAAATAAAATATAAATTAATTAAAACATAAAAATAACGTGGTTATGTAACAAGTAGGGAATTTATTTATATAACTGTAGAAATTATGATTTTTTAGTAGAAATTTTATTTTTTAGATGCTGAATAATAAAAAATATGGGTTTTTATTACTTGTGAAAAACGGTCTCTCACCTTGGGTTGATCGGCATATTGATCAATATTTCCTTCCAGGGAGGCCATCAGCAATTCCAGCCGTTTTCCTGGGGCTGGGTGGGTTTTAAACATCAAC
>CAYIQV010000267.1:0-2996 GCA_964365635.1 uncultured Acidiferrobacteraceae bacterium | reverse complement strand
TTTGCGCCCGTGAAGAGTCTGATCGAGCACGCCATGGCGTTGGACACGGCGGAAACCATCCACCTGTGCTGGGTAGCGCCGGAGAATGAGCACTACCAGCATAATCTCTGCCGCTCGTGGTCCGATGCGCTGGACAATTTCCATTTCACACCACTCACGGCCACCCTCGGCGACCTCACGCCCTCCCTGCTGCCTTTCGTGGGCAACATCCCTGAATTGAAGGAATACGACGTCTACGTGGCCGGACCGGAGGCCTTCGTGGCCACCGCCACGTCACTCCTGTTGAACCAGGGACTGCCGGAAGACCAGTTGGCCGCGGGTTACGTCAATATGGATGGGCAATCCCGGGCAGCCAACTAGGCCGGCAGATTCTCGATCATGACCGGTTGTATAACGTCGGCGGGCGTAAAACGGAAAATCCGGGAATAAAAATACAGCTCGGCTTCTAACGCACGCTTGATGTTCTCCGCGCGCCGGAACCCGTGCTGCTCACCGGCAAACGGCACATAGGCCACGGCGATGTCTTTCTGGCGCAACGCTTCGACCATTGCTTCCGCCTGGTTCGGTGGCACTACTTTGTCTTCCATGCCCTGGAAAAAGATCACCGGGCACGACAAACGATCCACAAAGTGAATCGGCGAACGTGACTGATAGATGTCACGACGTGCCGGATAAGGACCGATCAGCCCATCGAGATAGCGCGCCTCGAATTTATGCGTGTCCTTGGCCAGCGCCTCCAGATCGCTGATGCCATAGTAAACCGCACCGGCGCGAAACAGATCGTGAAACGTCAAGGCGCACAGGGTGGTGTACCCACCGGCGCTGCCGCCCCGGATGGCGATGCGTTGTTCATCCACGAGCCCACGCGCGATAAGATGGCGCGCACCCGCGATACAATCTTCGACATCGGCAACGCCCCACTGCCCCTTGAGCTTATCCCGGTAGGCGCGGCCGTAACCGGTGGAGCCGCGGTAATTCACATCCAGCACGGCGATGCCGCGGCTGGTCCAGTATTGCACCTTGAGATTCAGGGTGCTGGAGGTCGCGGACGTGGGCCCGCCGTGGCTCAACACCAGCAAGGGCGGTTTTTCATTCGGCAACGCCTGGAAGTCACGATTCTGCGGTGGGTAGTAAAACGCGTACGCGCTGCCCCCACCCGTTGCGGGAAACTCGATTGTCTGCGGCGCCGAGACATACCCCGGGTCCGGCTCGATACGGTTTGAACGACGGATCACCACAGGGTCGTTGGTGGCGAGATCAAACTGAATGATCGCCGGCGACTGTGTGGGCGAGCCCGCGATAAAAAAAGCCTTTCCGTTGGCGGCGCGCACGCAATGAATTTCCGTGCAGGGCATCTCCCTCGGCACCAGCCGGAGGGAATCGGTCTCCAGTGTGGCGAGATGCCACACCCCCTTCTGGTTATACGCACATACCAGCCGCTGCGCCGACTCGAAGGCGTAGGTCGACATGCCAAAATTCCATTGCGGCAATCCGAACTCCGCCTCCATAGGAACCAGCGCCTCGATGTCTCCTTCCCTGAGGCGATACAGATTCCACCAGCCGCTGCGGTCGGAGACAAAATACAATGTGCCATCGGGAGAAAACTCGGGCTGAAAAATGGATTCCCCGGGTCCACCGGCGATTTTCTGCCCCGCACCGAGCGACCCTTCCGGGGTGATGTCCGCCCGCCACAACTCCGTTCCATCCCACGGCATGTTCGGATGGTTCCAGCAAAGCCAGGCGAGCTGCGTGCCATCCGGACTCAGGTGCGGACTGGCGTAGAAATCGCTGCCGGCAACCAGGATCCGTGGTTCGCCTGGCGCCTCCGGATCAATGACGACCAGCGCATTCACCGGCTCGCCTTCCCGCCGGTGATCCTCACACACACCAATCAGACGCTGACGTCGGTGATCCAGCGTGAAATCGGCAAAACGCAGGTTATTCGGTGGCGTCAGCGCGCGCGGGGCGGCACCGGCTACGACGCCATAAACCTGTTGGTCTGAAAAATTGGAAAAATAAATGGTACCGCCATCCACCGAAAAGGCGCCGCCGCCATATTCATGCGCCTGCGAGCGCGCATTGAAAGGGGCTGGGAGAACATCTTCTATCGCTCCCGCGCGAAGTCGCACAACCACATTGCGACCGCCCTCCATCGGACGCGACTCGATCCAGTAGACATCCACCCCATCCAGCACGATCTGGCTGAGCCCGACGGACTCGGCCACGATCAGGTCCGGCATGATCGGTGACTTCCAGGAGCCAGAGGGAGCAACGGTCGTTGTCATCACGACACCCATTCTACCCGAGAGGAACGACGCGTGGAGGAAACAGCGCCACTACCGCCGGATTCAGAGGACCAGACAGCGGCGGAGTTTCTTGAGCTGGTAGCGACCCATGACAATGACTTTCCCCGCGTGGGCAGAAGGCAGGCAACCACCTCCAGACGCCGCTCGCTAGCCGGCAATGTGTGCGATTATTTTTCGTGCGCCGCCCTGACGCCGGTGCTCCCACAGATAAATCCCCTGCCAGGTACCGAGCGCCAGCCGGCCGTCGCTGATGGGAATTGCCACGCTCGTCGATGTGAGTGCCGACTTGATGTGCGCCGGCATGTCATCCGCTCCCTCGTTGCGGTGGGTATAAAGAGAATCGTTTTCCGGCACCAGACGATTCAGCCAACGTTCGATATCTCTCTTAGCTGAAGGATCGGCATTTTCCTGGATCAGCAGGCTCGCCGAGGTATGTTGTACAAAAAATGTACACAGACCCTCGCGGATACCGCTGGCGCGCACCAACGACTCGGCCTCACGGGTAAATTCATGGAGGCCTTGACCGGGTGTGGGAATAGTAAGGTGCTTGATCATCGCTTAAAATTCCTAAAGATTTTCAGTATAAACTTCCGGCCAGCGACTGTCCTGCCCCGAGAAACCCGAGGCCACACAAGCCATGGCCATGTCACAAATGTGCGGACAGCCCGCCAGGAAGTGCGCTATATTTAT
>CAYIQV010000266.1:0-2999 GCA_964365635.1 uncultured Acidiferrobacteraceae bacterium | reverse complement strand
GCTATTCCGCCTGCCACTGGTGCCACGTGATGGAGCACGAATCGTTCGAGGACGAGGCGGTCGCGCGTGTCATGAACGACCTCTTCGTGTGCATCAAGGTCGATCGCGAGGAGCGGCCCGATCTCGACAAGATCTACCAGACCTCGCATCAGATCCTCGCGCAGCGATCGGGCGGCTGGCCGCTCAACATGTTTCTCATGCCCGAGGATCAGATGCCATTCTTCGGCGGCACGTATTTCCCGAAAACCCCGAAATACGGCATGCCCGGATTCACCGACATGCTGCACCAGATCGCCTCCGTCTATCGCGACCGGCGCGAGGCGATCCGCGAACAGAATGACTCGCTGCGTGACATCTTTGCGCGCCTGCAACCCGAAGCGCCCACGCCCGGAATGCGCCTTGGTCCCGAGTTGCTCGACCAGGCCCATGCGGAACTCCAGCGCCAATTCGATCCGCGCCTTGGCGGATTCGGGGCGGCACCCAAATTTCCACATCCGACGTCGCTTGAACTCTGCCTGCGACGCTGGGCACGCAACCCACAAGACCGGGACAGCCTGCACATGGCGCAACAATCGCTGGCCGCCATGGCCCGCGGAGGCATTTACGATCAGGTGGGCGGTGGTTTCTGCCGTTACTCCGTCGATGAGCGCTGGGAGATTCCGCATTTCGAAAAAATGTTGTACGACAACGCCCAGTTGCTCCCGCTTTATGTGGACACCTGGAAAGCCACCGGGGATGATCTGTTCCGGCGCGTGGCCATAGAAACAGCGGAGTGGGTCATGCGCGAGATGCAGGCGGCCACCGGGGGTTTCTACTCGGCGCTCGATGCCGATTCCGAGGGCCATGAGGGAAAATTTTACGTCTGGTCCACGGGCGAGCTGAAAGCATTGCTCACGCCCGCAGAATGGGACGCGGTGGAACAGCGCTTCGGTCTCAAGGGCACACCCAACTTCGAGGGCCAGTGGCACCTGAACGTGCACGCGTCGTCTGCGGATGTCGCCAAATCACTCCAATGTTCGGAGGCGGAGGTTCTCGCCCGTCTGGACAACGCGCGCGGAAAATTACTCGCCGCGCGCGAAAACCGTGCGCGCCCCGGGCGGGATGAAAAAATCCTGACCTCGTGGAACGGACTCATGATCAAGGGCATGGCGCGCGCCGGCCGGCTGCTGGACCGGCCTGATTTTATCGCCTCGGCCGAGCGCGCCCTCGATTTCATCCGCGCCCATCTCTGGCGCGAGGGAAAATTGTTGGCGACGTACAGGGACGTACAAGCCCCCTCCGGGGAGGCAAACACCGCACTGCTGCGAGCGCAGCGACCGACAGGAAGTCGGGAGGTAGAGCAACGCAGGAGCAGTTGCCGAGATGCGCAGGAGCGGCCCACCCATAAAGACGGCAAATCACACCTGAATGCCTATCTGGACGATTACGTCTTTCTCATGGACGGCGCACTCGAACTGCTGCAGGCGAGGTTCGTCGCCGCCGACCTCGATTACGTTCGCGCCCTGGCGGATACGCTGCTCGATCATTTCGAGGACGAGGGCCATGGTGGTTTTTATTTCACCGGGGACGATCATGAAAAACTGGTCTATCGCCCCAAACCCACCTCGGACGATGCCATTCCCTCGGGCAACGGCGTTGCGGCGCAGGTATAGCTGCGGCTTGGACACCTGCTGGGCGATCTGCATTACCTGGAAGCCGCGGAACGAACCCTGGAAGCGTTGCTGCGCAGCATCCAGCAACACCCTTCAGCGCACGGGGCATTATTGGTGGCGCTCGAAGAATATCTCTATCCCCCACAAACCATCGTCCTGCGCGGAAAACCGGAATCCATGAAGCCATGGCTGGCCCATACCCAGACGCATTACACCCCACGGCGATTGGCGCTGGCCATCCCGGACAATGTCCCGGACCTCCCCGGCGTACTTGCCGAACATGCTGCACGCAGCGAAGTAACCGCCTACCTCTGCACCGGGCACGCCTGTGGCGCCCCCATCACGGACATGAGCGAGTTTGAGGCTGCGCTGTGGGATACCGACTTGAAATAAAGCAGGGCCGCCCGCGGGCGGCCCTGCCTAACTGCAAAGAACGGAGACTAGAACGTCACCCGACCGTACACCGTCCCATTGGTATAGGCCGTACCATTGCGCAGATTCTTGTAGGTCACCTGCGGATACCAGGTGCCGGTGGTCGTGGGCGTGGTGAAGACGATGTCGAAACGCTGCCCCGGGGACACATCGAGACTCGTCACCGTCTGCGGCGTGGCCAGCTCACGTCCGTCCTGCGTGTACACCGTAAACGACTTGGCGTTGCCGGACCCGTCCTTGACGGCGAAGGTGCTGTTCGCCGAGTGCAGCCCGAGCAGGCGCAGCGCCACTTTCCTGTTCACCGCCGCCGCCAGCGTTATCGCCGGGGCGGCCGTGGTCAGGCCCTGGTTGCCGCTGATCATGAAGTACACCGGGTTGTAGTCGGCAAACACGGTCGAGTCACCGGTCGCGGTGTGGTACGCCGGATCCACGGTACCGAACACGTAGTTCTGCACGTAGTTGTACGCAGTGGCGGTGTTGTGCGTGAGTTGATTGAGCCAGGCCCCCGAGGTGTTCTTGGGGCGTGCAATCAGCGCACCATACATACCCATCTCGAGGTGCTTCACCGTGTGCACGTGGCAGTGGTACAGATAGCTGCCGGCCATCTCCGTCGTTGGCGTCCAGGTGTAGGTGTCGCCGCCAACCGGCGCGCCCGTCTCCGGCACCCCGTCCTCCGCGGTCGCCACGTCGGCACCGTGCAGGTGGACGGTGTGGCCGTTGTAGGGTGCGGCCTCCTGCGGCGTCATCCCGTTGATGGTGAGCGTGAGGTTCAAGGTATCGCTCATGCCCGACCCCGCCGGATAGACACCCACTTCGATGGCTGCGCCCGGCAGCGCGCCGGTGCACATCATGCCGCCGGTGCCAAAGCCCCAGAAGGTGACGGTCTGACCGCTCAGGGTCTTGTTCAGACTGCCA
>CAYIQV010000265.1:0-3004 GCA_964365635.1 uncultured Acidiferrobacteraceae bacterium | reverse complement strand
CCGGACATGTAGTGAATCTTGGCGCCGGCGTTGATAAGCGTGTCGAGCGCGAGCAGCGCGAAGTTGATCGACATGATCTCGATGATCGGGCGTATGCCGGCCATGGAGGCGCCGATGCCGATGCCGGTAAAGGAGTTTTCGGAAATCGGCGTATCGATAACGCGCTTCTCGCCGTATTTCTGGAACAGTCCGGATGTCGCCTTGTAGGTGCCGCCGATAAGGCCGACGTCTTCACCCATCACAATCACGTTCGGGTCGTTCGCCAGTTCCTCGTCGTGGGCCCGGCGGATCGCTTCCCAGTATGAAATTTCTGCCATGTGTTATTCCTTGCGGTGATACTTAATAGGTGTTCTGCAACGGGCCGATCCAGCGCGGGTCGGGGTTGTCGTCGAGCACGTACTTGTGCAGATCCTGGACGCGCGGTGCCGGGCTTTCCTCGGAGAACTTGATGATGTCGTTCTCCATCTCGTTGTGGATTTCCTGCTCCAGCGCCTTGATGTCGGCGTCGGTAATGACCTTGGCCTTCTTCAGCTTGTCGCCGTAGATGCGGATCGGGTCGCGCTCGTTCCACTTCTGCTCTTCTTCCTTGGTGCGGTAGGCGGCGGTCTTGTCGGACATGGAGTGGCCGCGCAGGCGGTAGGTCATGTATTCAATGAAATACGGGCCCTTGCCGGAACGCACGTGATCGACCGCCTTCTTGGCGGACTCCATCACCGTTTCGATATCCTGGCCATCATGCTGCGACGCGGGAATGTTGTAGGCGCACATGCGCTTGTACTGGTCGAGCACCGCCGTCGAACGGTCGATGCGGGTGCCAATCGCGTATTGGTTGTTCTCGCACACGAACAGCACCGGCAGCTTCCACACCGAGGCCATGTTCATGGTCTCGTGGAACGTGCCTTGGTTGTTGGCGCCGTCGCCGAGGAAGCAAATGGCGATCTGGTCGGTGCCCTTGTGCTTGGCGGCCAGCGCGAGCCCTGCTGCCAGCGGGAACGGCTGGCCCACGAGGGCATAGCCGCCCATGAAGTTCACCGTGGGATCGAAAATATGCATCGAGCCGCCGCGGCCGCGGGAAGAGCCGGTCTCCTTGCCATACAGCTCCGCCATGACCTCACGCGCCGGGGCGCCGGCCTTGATGGCGTGGACGTGGTCGCGGTAACCGGTAATGACGTAATCGTGCTTGACCCTGGCCATCTCGAGCACACCGGTGGCCACGGCCTCCTGCCCCACGTACAGGTGCAGGAACCCGCCGATCTTGTGCTCCATATAGGCTTCAAAGCACCGCTCTTCGAAGCGGCGGTAGAAAATCATTTCGCGGAGTAAACGTTTCTGGTCAGCTTTATTCATGAATCTCCCTGATTTCAGGTGGGAAGCAGGCCTGGCGCGCCACAGACCCGGCAGGACCGCGCGCTTTAGCCGGTATAATCCAAAACTTGAGCGCGGTATGATCGTTTTTTTGCCCAAACAGGTCAAGACAAACAGATTATTAGGTGCGAATTCGATTCGGGTTCGTTAACAACTCAATAACGAGGCATGCATGCACACCGATATCCCGAAGATCAAGCAAGAAGCCGGCAAGTTGTCCCTAAAAGAGCTTGATATCAACTCAAATGTGATTCTGCTGCTGCCGACGACAGGAGTAGAACTGAAAACGCTGCCCTACGGCACGGAAATCGAACAACGCACCAAGCGCTCGGGTTACAAACTCGATAGCGGCAGCCCCTTCACCACCGACCTGCCCAATAAAACCAGCACCCGCGTGGCGCTCGCCGGGATCGACCCTAAAAAGAGCACTTTCGACCTGCTGACGCTGGCACGCAAGCTCGTGGCGGCACACAAGGCGCAGAAACCTGAACGTATCGCCATTGCCTGTTATGGGCTCAAGCCCGCCGAGGCAGAGCGGACCACCGAGGCGCTCATGGCGGCCCTACTCGCCGCGAATTTCCAGATGCCGGACTACAAGAGCAAACCGGATAAGCCCGCCAAGCTCAAAGAAATCCATATCTTTGGAAATGTCGCCCGCGACGGCTACGCCCGCACGCTGGCAGAAGCCGCAGGCAACAACCTCGCACGCTACCTCACCGCCCTGCCGCCCAATGAATTGACGCCGGGCAACTACCGCAAGCGCGTTGAAAAGCTCGCACGCACGCAAAAATGGAAAACTGAATTCCTGGATGTAAAAAAACTGCGCGCCCGCGGCGCCGGCGCGTTCCTGGCCGTAGCCCAGGGCAGCCCGGAGCCGGACGCCGGCATCCTGCACCTCCGCTACACGCCCAAAAAGAAATCGAACAAGAAGTCTCTGGCATTGGTGGGCAAAGGCATCTGCTTCGACACCGGCGGCACCAACCTCAAACCCGCGCGCCACATGCACGGCATGCACGAAGACATGGAAGGCAGCGCCGTGGCGCTCGGCACCCTGTTCGCCCTCACCGCACTGAAAGTAGACTTTCCCGTGGACTGCTGGCTCGCGCTGGCGCAGAACCACATCGGCCCGAAGGCCTACAAACAAAATGACGTGGTCAAGGCCGCCAACGGCAAGACCATCGAGATCATGCACACCGACGCCGAAGGCCGGATGGTTCTCGCCGACACACTTTATTTCGCGTCCCAGCAGAAACCGAAACTCCTCGTCGACTTCGCCACCCTCACCGGCGCCTGCGTCGGCGCACTCAGCACGCGCATGAGCGGCGCGCTCACCAACCGCGAAAGTCTGATCCCGGTATTGATCGAAGCCGGCAACGCCACCGGCGAACGCGTCTGGCCCTTCCCGCTGCCGGAGGATTACGAAGACGCCCTCAAGAGCCACATCGCCGACATCAAGCAATGCACCCTCGACAACGACGCCGACCACATCCTCGCCGCGACGTTCCTGAAAAAGTTTCTAGTGAACGACCCGGATTGGGTGCACGTGGATTTGTCGGCAGGCAATCACAAGGGCGGGCTGGCACACATTCCGACGGACATCACGGGGTTCTGGTTAAGGTTTACGTTGAATCTGTTGCTG
>CAYIQV010000264.1:0-3016 GCA_964365635.1 uncultured Acidiferrobacteraceae bacterium | reverse complement strand
TTTGCGCGGCTCGCCGACCGGCAGGCGCGGCTGGTGATCGTCGGCGACGGTCCGCAGCGCGACGCCTTGCGTCAAAGCGCGGCGACGCTGGGCCTTCATGACCGCGTGATCATGCCGGGCAATCAGCGCGATGTCCTGCCCTGGCTGCAAGCGCTGGATATTTTCGTGCTGCCGTCCTATGCGAACGAGGGTGTGCCCCAGGCCATCATGCAGGCGATGCTGTGCGCGTTGCCGGTGGTGACCACACCGATCGGCAGCATCGGCGAAATTATCACGCACGACGCGACCGGCCTTCTGGTCCGGCCGAAAGACACGGACGATCTGACCCGGGCCTTGGAAAAACTCGCGCATGATGTCGCCCTGCGCCACCATCTCGGGGCCAATGCCCGGCGCTTCGCGCTGGAGCGCTTCGGTCTGGATCCGATGCTCGACAGAATGGAAGCCGTGTTCACCCGCGCTATCGCGGCACGGCGCCGGTAGAAGAATCCGGAAACGCGCTGGACATGAACTGCCGCCTCATCTATCTGCACCGTTTGCAGTTCTCGGGTTCGAGCCAGACGATCCAGGTCCTGCGCGACTACCATTCCCTCCTGCGCCATGGTCATGAGGTTGACCTGTTCTATCGCGCTTCCCAAGCCATGTCCGCCAGCGAGCTCTGGGCCTGGGTATCGCGGCATGGACTGGAGTCCGGGAACGGGCTGCGGTTCCATTGGGTTCCCGAAGGCTTCGGCGGCAAACGCCGCCTGCGCCGCATGGCCGCCGCGCTCGCGGCATCGAGCGCGCTTCCGGTTGTGCTCGTGGTGCGCACGATGGACCACGCGCGCATGGCGCTGGCGCTGCGCGACCGCCGGCACGGCCAGCCGATGCGGGTGATCATCGAACTGCATGAAGGCGCCTTCCCGCACATGGTCTATCGCGAGCAGGGCCGGCCGCTGCGGGCGTGGCTGAGCCTCCGGACCGAGAAGCAAGTCCTGCGCGGCGTGGACGGCATCATCGCCACCGTTGGGTCGCAGGTGACCCTGCTCGATGAGATTTTCCCGCAGCACGCGCGCGTGGTGGTGCTTCCCAACGGCGTCGATCTCCAGACGTTCGCGCTGGAATCCGCCGCGGGCAAGGTCGCCGACGGCAATTTTCACCTGCGCTACGCGGGCCAGTTTCTTGCCTGGAAGAACACCGACATCATGATCGAAGCGTTGCCGCACCTTCCCCGGAACGTCGTGCTTGATCTGGCCGGCGGCAAGCCCGGTTCCGAAGCGCAGACCCGCGCCGCGATCGAAGCGGTGGCCCGGCGTTGCGGTGTCGAACAGAGGGTTCGCTACGAGGGATTTCTGTCGCCGAAGGATGTCCCGGCTTTCCTGATGCAGGCGGATGCGCTGCTGCTGCCGCTCGGGAATAATGTTCAGTCCCGGTATTTCACCTCGCCGATGAAGCTGTTCGAATACGCGGCGAGCGGAGTTCCGATGATCGTCGCGCGCCAGCCGACCACGATGAGTCTGGTCCATGACGGCGAGGAGGCGCTCCTGGTCAGCCCGGACTCACCGCGCGAACTCGCCGACGCCATTTCCCGGCTCATCCGTGCGCCGGAGGAGGCGGTGCGTCTCGCTGCCCGGGCCCAGGAGTGGGTCAGGCAGTACTCCTATAATGAGCGTGCGCAGCGCTATCAGAATTTTCTGGATCAGATACTCGGTTAATCGGTTAAACTGACTGACCTGAAGTAAAATCCGACCCCAGAGTCGTTACGCCAAGCGTGCTTCTGGGCACCGTCAACAACCGATCCGATCCATGCTAACCATTTCTGAAAAGCTCGAGTTTTATCTGCTCTGTGCCCTTCTTTTCGTTCTGCCGACGGTGGAAACGCCAAAGGCCCTGGCGCTGGTTCTTTTCGTCGCGGTATGGATCGGCCGACGCGCGTCGCTGAGCGGGTGGCGCCGCTTTCGACCGGACCTCATCGAAGTCTCGCTGTTGGCCATGCTCGCCGCCGGCGTGGCCAGCACCGCTGCCAACTGGCCGTTCCCCAATGGCACCAAGGGTGTCGTCGATACCTTTCGCAACGTGGCCGTATTCTGGTGTGTCTATCGCGCGGGCTACAGTGCTTCGCAGCATCGCACCCTGGCCTATGCCACCACTTGGGGCCTTGTCGTCGGACTGGCGGTGGCCACGTTCGAGCTGATGACGGGGCGGCGCGGGCTGTTCGAGTTGCACTCGGCCGGGATACTGACGCAGTCGGCGATCTACGTTTCGATTGTGTTTGTTCTGGCGCTCGGGATGTATCTTACCCGCTGGTTGCCGCGTGTACCGGAACCGGCCGTGAAGGCGCCTCTCTGGCCATGGGCACTGGCCATGCTTGCCATGCTGCTGGCACTCGTCATGATGGGCAGCCGCGGCGCCTTGCTGGCGCTCGTGCTGGCGGTGTTGTTCATCGCCGCGTGTGTTCATCGCGCAAGATTGTGGATCGCGCTGGCAGTGGGAGCTATTCTTGCGACTTCTGCAGGATTTGCCATGATGAAGCTCGAGGCCACCGGCAATATAATGGCAAGTATTCAGGGTCGTTTTGCGAGCGAACGTTTATTGCAAAGTGACCAGGCGCATTACGATAACATCCGCGTTGCGCTTGCCCAAATCCGCCAGACGGATTCACTGTGGCTGGGTATCGGCCCGCGCAACTATCGCAGCATTGATCTCTCGCGCCTGACTTTCGATCCTCCGCTGCGCCTGCCGGGCGCCCAGGGCACGCTGAACCACGCCCACAATCTGTTCCTCACGAAGCTGGTCGAGGAAGGACTGATTGGCCTTGTCGCGTTCCTGTCCCTGATCGGAGTCATCGCATACCAGTTGTTCAAGGACATGCGTGACGGCGGGTGGTACGAGTGGCGCTGGTTCGCCGCCTTCGGAGCGCTGGTTATTCCTGTCGTTGGCGGCATGGTGAACACGCCCTTCTATCAGGAGCACGCGATGCTCGCGATGGCGTTGATGGCGATTTACCTGGGCGCGCGCCGCGGTGTGGCGGGAACCGCCG
>CAYIQV010000263.1:0-3016 GCA_964365635.1 uncultured Acidiferrobacteraceae bacterium | reverse complement strand
TCGATTTTGCTGAAGACGCCATTAATGGTGCCGTCGTAGCTGGGAGACAGGTGATAGGTGGGGCCGGCACCCAGGGAAAAGGCATCGAGCCGTTTGATAAAAATAAAGTCCAGTGGAAAACGGGTAAATGCCAAATCGCCGTTCTTGGCGTTGATGTTCACGAATTTGAAGCCCAGCATCGACCGTAGAAACAGGGTGTTGTCGCTGCTGAGTGAATAATTGTAGCCGGCGCCGAAGTACAAAAGCTCGCCCGCCTTGATGGTTTCACCACTGGTCATGACGGCAATATCATCTCCGCCCCCGGATAATTCCATGCCGAGCACAAGGCCGTTGGCCTGCGCGGCAAGGGGGAATTGGGCCATGGCAAGTAGCATGGATGTCACCAGGAATTTGCGGGCATTGCGAGCTTGTTGTTTTGAATTGGACATACATATGTCCTCCTTGGGTATTTATTGTGGACAGACTGGTGGTCTATGAGCTCCGCCACGGCCGCGTCTGGTATATGCTCTGGCCGCGTCGGACTCAATCGCATAATATCAAATTTAACCAGAAATCTGGACTTCACACTTTGGCGGGACGGGTAAATGAACGTGGAAGATGACAAAAGTTACAAATGTGCTTTTGGCATAACCCAAATAACGGGGCAGTTTGCGTGTGAGATGGGGCAGCAGGTTACCCGCCGCGGTGGGCCGGATGTCGCCTGCACTTCCGAAGGGGCACATCAGCAGTGTGCGCGATTGTTTCAACGAATGAAGGATGTGGCCCTGCCGGCATTCGGGGTGGAGGACGACCTGCTCAGCATGCCCCACAGCGTGCTGGTCAAAATCCAGTTTGGAGGCTTGCTGGGCTTGCAGCGCCTGCTCGACGGCAGCGCTGCCGTTTCATCTGAAGTGAAGAACATCGACGGCCTCATCGGCCGTGCGCTGGAACAGTATGACAGTCTTGAAGCCATCCCCTGCACGGCGTTTGTGGAGGACATGACCTCCTACAAGCTCAAACGCCGGCGGTGATGGGGACTGAGGTCCTACTTGCCCTCTTTCTTATCCTTTGCTTCGGCTTCGTTCTTGATGGAAACCAGTTCGATGTCGAAGATCAGAGCCTCGTTCGGACCGATGGCATGGCCGGCACCGCGCGCACCGTAGGCGAGCTCGGATGGGATGTATATCTGCCACTTGGAGCCTTCTTTCATTAACGGCAGGGCTTCCTGCCAGCCCTTGATCACGCCTTGTACCGGGAAGGTGGCGGGTTCATTGCGTTTGTAGGAGCTGTCAAATTCCTCTCCATTAGTCAGCGTGCCCCGGTAATGAGCGACGACGGTGTCAGAAAGCTTGGGCTGTTTGCCGCTGCCTTCCGTGATAATTTTGTATTGCAGTCCGTTCGGCAGCGTCACAACGCCCTCTTTTTTCTTGTTGGCCTCAAGAAATGCCTGGCCGGCTTCAAGATTCTTTTTTGCTATCGATTCCATTTTTTCCTGTTCCTTTTTCTGGTAGCCATGGACCGCGGACTGCATTTCCTCTGGCGTTAACTTTGGCTTGGCGCCACCCAGCCCGTCCTGCATGCCCTGCGCCACGATTTTTGGGTCAACCTCCAGATTCTGGCGCTTCAGATTCTGGCCCATCTGGTGACCGACCGTGTAGCTGAATTTCTGTTTGTCGGTCTTGAACCCCGTCGTCGCTGGCTCCTTTCCCAGTGCGCTCACGGAAACAGAAGCGGCCACGAGGCCGAGTAGTAAAGCGGTTTTCATTGTTGCTCCTTTTGTCAGTGTTAAATTTACGGTTATGGTCGCATATTGGCAGAGGTCCACCAAGCGGGACCTTTTCAATGACCTCAGCCCGGCAGGGCCTCGACCTTGGTGCGCTGGGCGCGGAGATTGACGAGCGCGGTTTCGAATTGTTGCACCCGCTGGTTCTCCTGCTCGACCACATTTTTTGGTGCGCGCGCCACAAAATCGGCATTGGCGAGCTTGGCTTTCGCTTTTGCCAGTTCCTTATCGAGCTTTTCCATTTCTTTGCCGAGGCGTTCGAGTTCCGCCTGCTTGTTAATCAGTGAACCGAGCGGCACCAGCACCTTCATGTTGCCGACCAGCGCGGTGGCCGACTCGGGTGCTTCCTTGCCCTTAGCGAGCCAGGAAATGGATTCGGCCTTGGCCAACGTCACCAGATAAGGGCGATTGGTTTCGAGGTGCGCCTTATCGCTGTCCGAGCCGTCCTGGAACAGAAGCGGCAGGGGCTTTCCGGGCGAGATATCCATCTCGCCGCGGATGTTGCGTACCCCGGTGATCACGGCCATGAGCCAGCGCATTTCATCGGTGGCGCTGGCGTCGATTTTTTCTTTTTGCGATTTCGGGTAAGGCTGGCGCATGATGGTCGCGCCCTGCTTTCCGGCCAGTGGGGCGATGCGCTGCCAGATTTCCTCGGTGATGAAGGGCATGATCGGATGCAACATCCGCAACAGGGTTTCCAGCACCTGTACCAGCGTCTGGCGCGTGCCACGCAACTGTTCCGGGCTGCTGTGGGGATCCGTCAGCACTACTTTGGACAGTTCGAGATACCAACTGCAGTATTCATCCCAGATGAAGCTGTATATCGCCTGCGCGGCGAGATCGAAGCGGTATTCCCCGAATCCGGTTTCGGCCTCAATAGCCACTTCCTGCAAACGCGAGATGATCCAGCGGTCGGCGGCGCTGAGCTCCACCTTTCCGCTCAGGCCGGTATCCTGGTTTTCCGTGTTCATCAGCACATAGCGCGCCGCGTTCCAGAGCTTGTTGCAGAAATTGCGGTAGCCGTCGATGCGGCCGAGGTCGAAGGTGATGTCGCGGCCCTGGGTGGCGAGGATGGCGAAGGTGAAGCGCAGGGCATCGGTGCCGTAGGCGGGAATGCCGTTCGGGAATTCCTTGCGCGTGGCCTGTTCGATTTTCTTCGCCATCTGCGGTTGCATCAGGCCGCTGGTGCGCTTCTTCACCAGTGACTCGAGGTCGATGCCGTCGATAAGGTCGATGGGTCGAGCACGTTGCCCT
>CAYIQV010000262.1:0-3019 GCA_964365635.1 uncultured Acidiferrobacteraceae bacterium | reverse complement strand
CAGTCGTTCCAGCTCCTGCCGTTCATCGGCCTCGGTTGCCACACCGGCGTGCAGTGAGAAACCGGCCGCATTGGCCACCGGCCGTGCTTCGAGATCCCCGGTCCACGCCGGGAGGGTTTGTAGCGTGAACGCTTTGCGGCCTTGCTGCGGACCCACGGCAATCCGGTAGGTAATTGAATGACTCAGCAGCGCGTCCAATCCCGCGTCATCCCCAGCCTCCAGCGCGAGGGCACTGTTCTCCATATCCCGCACCAGCAGGCCCTGTCGTTCCAGGTAGCGTCCAACCCGCGCGCTGATGTTCCCGATGAGCCCATCCAGTTCCGCTGCTGTCGGCGGCTTGACGCGCCGAAAACACAGGGCGTCCTCTCCCGTGACATACACGCCGTCCAGGAACAACATGTGGAAATGGATGTTGAGATTTAGCGCGCTGCCGAAGCGCTGGATCAATGTCACGGCACCGGTCTGTCCCGTCGCGTGGGTCAGCCCGGCTTTCTTGATGAGATGCGTGGCAATCGCCCGGTAGACGATACCCAGTACTTTACCCATCTCCGTCGGCTGGCTTGCAAACAGAAACCGCAAGGCAAACGGCACGCTCAGTACCCATTGCCGCAGGGGCTCTCGCGGCAACACCTCATCAACCAACAGCGCCGCACTCTCGACCATACGCCGCGCGCCACAGCTCGGGCAAAAGCCTCGCCGTTTGCAACTGAATGCAACCAACTTCTCCGCGTGGCAGCGCTCACAGCGCACCCGCAGAAACCCGTGTTCCAACCGGCCACAGCGCAGGTAATCCTCAAACTCACGCTGCACGTACTCCGGTAACGTCCGGCCTTGTGCAGCCATCAGATCCTGGAAAGCCGGGTAGTACTCCGCAACGATCGGGTACAGGAGGGTCTGTTCGGGGCGGTGTCGCTCGTAATACACCGCGTTGCCCGCAACCGGGCGCGCGTCCCTGCCCGCAGGAATTGCTGCCATCCATCGCATCCTTGCAATAGCGCGTTGCCATACCGCTTTGCGGACACAGTCAACGCCGGGGTGGCGCTGATCGGCTGCGGCTGCTTGTGCCCAATACGATCAGCCAAATAGTGCACAGCTTGAAGCAACCAAACTGTTCGCGACACACTTTGCATCGCTGCTGAAAGAGGAATCCCAGATCACGGTGGTGTCGCCGGACATCGGCGGGATGAAGCGGGCCGAGCGCTTTCGTCAGGCGCTCGGGCGCGTCTTGAACCGCGAGTTAAAAATAGCATTCATGGAAAAGGCGCGCGCGAAAGGCGCGATGCGCGCCGGCCGGCTGATCGGCGAAGTCGGCGACCACACCATCATCGTTGACGATCTCATCAGCACCGGGGGAACGCTATTACATGCAGCCGCCGCGTGCCGGGAGAGCGGCGCGGAAAAAGTTTACGCTGCTGCCTCACACGGCATCTTCGTCGGCAACGCGAACCGCCTGCTGTCCGGCACGGAACTGGACCAGGTTGTCGTCACCGACACCATCCCACCCTTCCGGCTCGATCCTGAACTCGCCCGCCGCAAGCTCACGGTCCTTTCCGCCGCCCCGCTATTCGCGGAAGCGATCCGGCGCATACACACCGGCGGTTCGCTGGTGGAACTTCTGGAAATTTAGTTTTCGTAGGTTGGCGGTGAGCGCAGCGACAAAATCGCCGGGAGCGATTTTGGACGGCCGAAGGCTGGCCCGCAGGGTGAAGTCCATGGATGGACTTCACAAGCCTAACGATTCGGAGTCATCGTTCGTTGGGGTTCAATTCATTCACATCAACCTACGGGCTAACAATCAGGCCCACCCTGATCCGCCCATCCAGAAGTTAAAATTCGTATAATGAAAACGATTGAAAGGGCAATCAATATTTTTTTGACTAACAAAAACCCCGCACGATGGCGGGGCTGATATACATTTTAAATATTTTAATCTATACGCGAGCTTTACGTTTCGCCATTCCAAACAAACCAATTAGGCCAGAACCCAAAAGAAGTACAGCTGGAGGTAATGGAACGGGTGTAAATTCTAAAGTTGCATTAAAGTAAGTAGCGTCATCAAAAGACAATCCTTTCCAATCGAACAGCACATAATCAGCACCGAAAGAGAGCATGGACAAAGAATTCCATCCGACCATATTGGTGTTCACCAGCACGTTTTGGAGAGCATTGCCGCTACTGTCATTAAGGCCTGACACGCCAAGCCCGTTAAAACTCACCACTGCGCCTATTTCGCAAGAAAACTGAAAGCAGTTATCAGGCCACGTACCAGAAGCCCCTGGCATGTAAGAATAATCAACAAGGATACTGTTCGCTTCAACGTTAACATTGTATGCGAATGGGTATCCGTGATAAAAAGTTATGGTGTCTCCGGTGCCGGCCCCTACTACGACTGAAGCAGGCCAACCGTCGCCGTTCAGCGATGTCGCGCCATCAGGAAACAAGTGATCTACTGTTACTGTATCACCTACAAGGGACGCATCAGCCGACCCCACCCACAGTGTGCATGCAGCACATAGAGCAATTGCATTGAGTGTCAGTACTCTAAATTGCTTGTTCATGGTTCATCCTCCTCGTTAGTTTTTATAGTTGAAAATCACACATCATGTCCTTACCGCTTATTACGCACTCTCCGCCCCACCCCCCCCACCTGTCAAGCACCAAGATCAGTTTCCCAAGAAAGATTTGAAGTGCTGGATGGCCCGCGCGCCGGATTACGGCCTGACGGAATGCCCTGCCTCGTAAACTGTAAAATTGGCCGACAATAGCGACACAGACCAACGGTAGCGGGTATCGGCGGAAACACCTGACCTGCCTTACAAAACATCGGGGGAGTTGTAGTAGGCATCGCCCACCACAAGTAGCTTCGATCACGTCCAATGGTGGGCAGTGCCTACCCTACACCTTCTTGCCAGTAGGGGCGCCATTATGAATGACAAGACGAGCGAAGCAGGGCTACATTCTCCAGTGTATAGGAAGTATAAAGGCCATTTTCCCCGAAAACCATCGGCCATTTTCCGGG
>CAYIQV010000261.1:0-3072 GCA_964365635.1 uncultured Acidiferrobacteraceae bacterium | reverse complement strand
TGAGCGCCGCCACCTGGTCCTGCATGAGCGCGATCAGCGGCGAGACCACGATGCCCGTGCCGGGCCGCACGATGGAAGGAATCTGGAAGCACAGCGACTTGCCGCCGCCGGTGGGCATGAGCACCAGCGCATCACCGCCCGCCACGAGGGTGCCGATGACCTCTTCCTGCGGCGCGCGGAAATGTTCGTAGCCGAAGACGGCGCGTAGAATCTGGAGTGGCTGGTCGTCCATGGCGCGGTGGGTCGGTTTGGCGGGCTTCGGTGCGGCTGGCGCGCGGAGCGTCATCCTCCGCCCTGCGGGTTGGATATCACCGCGTCCACCCAAAAACTAACCGTCCTTGTTGACGGTCTCGCCCTGATCCGGGGACTGTTCCGGGTTTTCACCGGGCTGGCTGCTGCCCTTCTCCAGCTTGCGCTGGCGCTTCTCTTCCATCTTTTTCTTCTTCTGCAATTCTTTCTGGCGCTTCTGAAACTGATAGTTTGGTTTTGCCAAGGGTGCGCCTCCTGTCTGTGGGTATTCCGGGTGTCGTGGACGGCTATTTTACTCCTTGCGGCAAATCTCCGCGCGCCCAATAAAAAGGCCGGCCACCGGTGGGGTGGCAGGCCCGTGCTTCAGGGCTTCTTCTCCGGGGCGATGGGAACGACTGCCGGCGCCACGGGCGCCGGTGCCTTCGCGGATTCCGGCTCGGGCGCCGGTTTCAGCACGATCTCGACCCGGCGGTTGCGCTGCTTGTTATCCTGCGAATCATTGGGCGCCAGCGGGTGGTACATCGAAAAGCCCAGGGATTCGAGGCGTTTCGGGTTGATAAAGTGCTTGGTCTCGAAATAACGCGCCACGGCGGAGGCACGCGCCGCCGACAGTTCCCAGTTCGACGGATACTTCGCCTTCAGCTTGTCGCTCAACGGCGTGTCGTCCGTGTGGCCCTCGACGCGGATGGTGTCGCTGCTGTCCTTGACCGCCTCCGCCAGCTTGTCGAGCACGGCCAGACCCTCGGGCAGAATGTCGGCGCTGCCGGAGCGGAACACGATCTTGTCGAGCATGCGCACCGTGAGCTGGCCCTTGAGCTGCGAGATCTCGACGTTCTTGTCCGTCAGTTCCTGGCTCAGGCGCTCGCGCAGGAGTTCTTCCTGTTTCTGCAGCTCGTCGAGTTTTTGCTGCCTGGCTTCCGCGGCCTGGCGAAACACACCGAGCTCCAGGTTCGCCGCCGCGAGCTTGGCATCGAGATCCTTGCGGGTGCTGGCGCACGTCTCCAGCTCGCTCTTCACCTGGGCCTCACAGGCCGTGAGTGCTTTACTCTTGGTGTCGAGTTCTGCCTGTTTTTGTTCAAGGGTCGAGGTCGATACACAACCGGTCAGAAACACGCCGGCTACCAGGACAAGATTCAATAATTGTTTCATTGGTTATCTCCACACAAGTGATCAGAAAAGCTACTTCCAATTAGGTAAATCTACATGCCCGCGGAACCCGGGCCAATCGCGGGCTGAATACTAATGGCCACGCGGCAAATATCAAACAGAAATGGATTGGGGGCCATTTTGGGCGCATGAACGGGCCGGGGGAAACCGTGATTTTTCAATGACTCCGGGAAATACCGATAGACTCTCTACGGCTTCTGCATCTTGCGCAGCTGGCTGAGGATCCGGTCGCCGTCCCAATCGCGTCCTCCGATGGCACGGTGGGTGACATTGCCTTGCGGGTCAATGATGAAGGTGGTCGGCAGCCCCACGACAGGATACTTCCTGCTGACACTGCCATCGACATCGAGCGGCAACGGGAAGGTCACGGGATATTGTCCGGTGAACGCAAAGATCGTGTTTGCGTCCTCACCGACATTGATGGCGAGAATGACGATGTTCTCGCCCTTCAACTTCTCATGGGCCCGCTCCATCGATGGCATTTCATCACGGCACGGCGGGCACCAGGTCGCCCAGAAGTTGAGCACAACCACCTTGCCGCGATAATCCGCCAGGCGGTAGGTCTTGCCATCCTCACCCTTGAGCGCAAACTCCGGCGCCGCGAAAGGTTTGGCAACTGGCAACAGAGTCTGGTTTTTTCCGGTTTCAGCAGCAAGGGCGGCCCCTGCCACCAGCCATAAGGCCATCGCCACAAACCACCATGGTCTATTCGTGCGTACGTTCATAAATCACCGGGCTTGAGGTGAACGTCGGGCGCGCAACGCACGCCCTTGAGATGCGCCGTGTGCTTCCGGCCATCCTGATGCCACACGACGTCGAGATCAAATTCAGCGCCTGGCTTGAGGCCGAATATCGTCATGCCCCAGTTGTAATCACCCGGCCGATAGCTCTGGCGCGTGGGCAGCAACGACCACTCGAAGGCCAGTTGCGCTGCCTGCGGCGCCTTGCGCGCGCTCCATTCCTTCTGCCAGTCTTCACGCGTAATCAGTGAGCGAGGGGCGCCGGCGGCGTGCACCACCCAATCGCGCAGATTGTATTCAACCGGGCTCGGGTCCGACGGCGGGGAAATATTCTTGAACACGGTCTGGAATACACAGCTTTGCGCGATCAGATCCGAGTCGGCAACCGAAAAACCGCGCGCCTGGAAAAATCCACGGGTCTGATCCGGCAGCCGCTGCACGAAGCGGATGGAAGCACCATGGTCGGTGATCTCCCAATACGGCAGCTTGGCCTCTTCATCGGTGCCGCTGCTGACAGCGGCGGCGACGGGCCAGACCGTCAGCGACGTCGCTGTAGCCGCGAGACCGACAGCAAAGACAAACGCATGAACGCGAGCAGATAGCATTAGGCGAACGAATCTAACAAGTCTCGCTTCACTGCACCACCAGCCCGCCAGCGGCTACCCTATATAACGATGCTGCCCGACAAAAAGGCCCATAACCGCCCCAAATAGATCAATGCCGCGTCGGCACTGACCAGTGGTCTTGGCAGGCGTCGGGGCGCCCCTTAGACTTGGCTACACTTTCAGTAGCCCTCAAACAATCAGGTATCCCATGAACACTAACTGGATCTGGATCGTAAAATTTCTCATCGTTATCGCTGCCGCGCTGGTGCTCGGCGAAGTGCTGGGCAGCCTGGCGCTGTTCAAGAGCACCA
>CAYIQV010000260.1:0-3082 GCA_964365635.1 uncultured Acidiferrobacteraceae bacterium | reverse complement strand
ACAATGACCTCGAGAATGTCGGTTACACCGCGCGCCACCATACCTTCTTCGAGATGCTCGGCAATTTCAGTTTCGGCGACTATTTCAAGCGCGAGGCTATCCAGTTTGCCTGGGAGTTCCTGACCCAGGACATGAAACTGCCGCCGGAGAAGCTTTGGATCACCATATATAAGGATGACGACGAGGCCGCGGACATCTGGCTGAAAGAGCTCAAGGTGGACCCGAAGCGCTTTACGCGCCTTGGCGACAGCTCCAATTTCTGGTCCATGGGCGATACGGGCCCCTGCGGGCCCTGTTCCGAAATCTTCTATGACCACGGCGCGCAAATTCCCGGCGGACCACCGGGCAGTCCGGATGAAGACGGCGACCGCTATGTCGAAATCTGGAATCTCGTGTTCATGCAGTACAACCGCGATGCGGACGGCAAGCTGACGCCATTGCCCAAGCCTTCAGTAGACACTGGCATGGGGCTTGAGCGTATCGCTGCCGTGATGCAGGGTGTGCACAGTAACTACCAGATCGATATTTTCCAGAAACTGACTCATGCCGTGGCCGAGATTACCGGCGCCAGTGACCGCCAGAGCCATTCGCTCAACGTCGTGGCCGATCACATCCGTGCGGCGGCCTTTCTCATCACGGACGGCGTGCTGCCCTCGAACGAGGGACGCGGCTATGTCCTGCGGCGCATCATCCGCCGTGCCATCCGCCATGGCCATCGGCTCGGCGCACGCGAGACATTTTTCTACCGGCTCGTCGGGCCCCTGTGCGAGCAGATGGGCGGGGCCTACCCGGAACTCAATAGCGGCCGTTCACAGGTGGAGCGTGTGCTCAAGCAGGAAGAGGAACGTTTCAACGAAACCCTGGAGCAGGGCCTCAAGATTCTCGAAGACGGCATCGGCGCGATCAAAGGCGCCACCATTCCCGGCGACCTGATCTTCCGGTTGTACGATACCTATGGCTTCCCGGTGGACCTCACGCGCGACGTAGCCATGGAGCGCAATCTGAAAATCGACATGGCTGGCTTTGAACGCGAGATGGAAGCCCAGCGTGAACGCGCGCGGGCGGCTTCGACGTTCAAGTCGGCGGTAGTGGTGAGTCTTGACGCCCACCGCGACACCACCACGGCCTTCACCGGCTATGAAAAGATGCGTGACGAGGCCAAGGTGGTGGGCATCCGCGTGGGCGATGCGGATGTAACGTCCATCAAGGCCGGTCAGGAAGGCGTGATTTATCTTGACCGTTCTCCGTTCTACGCGGAATCCGGTGGACAGGTTGGCGACCAGGGCCGGCTCATGTCGGCGGCTGCGGCGTTTGCCGTTCTGGACACACAGAAGGGTCATGCCCATATCGGCCGGGTTGAGAACGGTGAAATTCGCGTGGGCGAGAAGGTGACCTGCGAGGTGGATGCAGCCAAGCGTTCGGCAACGGCCAACAACCACTCCGCCACACACTTGTTGCATGCGGCGCTGAAGAAGGTGCTCGGCGCGCATGTGCAGCAGAAGGGCTCGCTCGTGGAGTCGGCGCGTTTGCGTTTCGACTTCGTGCATTTTGAGCCGATCGGCCGCGCGCAACTCGATGAGATCGAGCGACTGGTCAATGCCGAAATCCGTGCCAACGATGCCGTCGAGACTCGCGTCATGCCGGTGGCCGATGCCATGGCCTCGGGCGCCATGGCTCTGTTTGGCGAAAAGTATGGCGATGAGGTGCGCGTGGTCGGCATGGGCGGTTTTTCCAAGGAACTCTGTGGCGGCACCCATGTGCGTCGTACCGGCGACATCGGTCTTTTCAAGATCGTTTCCGAAGGCGGCGTCGCCGCCGGGGTGCGCCGCATCGAGGGCGTGACCGGTGAAGGGGCGCTGGCTTATGTGCGCGCGACCGAGGAGCATCTGGCGCAGATCGCGGAACTCGTCCGGGGTAACCGCGACGATGCCGGGCGCAAGGTGGAACAAATGCAGGCCCGTCTCAAGGGGCTGGAGAAGGAACTGGAACAGCTGCGCTCCAAGCTGGCGGGCGGGCAGGGGGCGGATCTGGCTACGCAGGCCAGGGATGTGAAGGGTGTGAAAGTGTTGGCGGCAAGAATCGATGGCGTGGACGCCAAGGGTCTGCGCGAGGCCATGGACCGCCTGAAGGACAAACTGCCCACGGCGGCTATCGTCCTGGCCTCGGTGGCAGACGGCAAGGTGACCCTGATTGCTGGCGTGACCAAGGATCTGGCCGGTCGCCTGCACGCCGGCGAGATGGTGAATCAGGTGGCCGTGGCGGTCGGCGGCAAGGGCGGCGGCCGTCCGGACATGGCCCAGGCCGGTGGTAATGACCCTTCCGGGCTGGAGGCCGCGCTGGCGGCGGTCGCCGGCTGGGTTGAGCAGAATCTTAAATAAATTAGGCCTAGCTGTATTCCCCATTGGGGCTGTTTACTCACATGGCAAAAGCGGGTTTAATCTGCGCCCCAATTATTCAGGACGCGCCGCTGGCGCACCTGCTCCCCCTCTCCCTCTTGCGGGCAAGGGGTGAGGGAAAACCGGCAAGAATCAGCATTCGCATATGGCTCTGATCGTACAGAAATACGGCGGCACTTCCGTCGGCACCCCCGAGCGCGTACAGGCCGTGGCCGAACGCGTGAAGCGTTTCCGGCAACAGGGTGACGATGTCGTGGTCGTCGTTTCCGCCATGAGCGGCGTCACCGATGCGCTCGTCAAACTCGCCAAGAGTGTGCATGCGGAACCACCGGCGCGTGAGCTCGATGTGTTGCTGGCCACGGGCGAGCAGCAGACCATCGCGCTGCTTTCCATGGTACTCGAAAGAATCGGTTGCCCGGCGCGCTCTTACACCGGCTACCAGGTGCACATCCTCACCGACAGCGCCTTCGGCAAGGCGCGCATCCTGAAAATCGATGAGCAGCGTATACGCGACGACCTCAAGATGGGCCGGGTGGTGGTGGTCGCCGGTTTCCAAGGCGTGGATGAAGACGGCAATATCACCACCCTTGGACGTGGCGGCTCGGATACCACGGGCGTTGCGCTCGCGGCCGCGCTCAAGGCCGATGAGTGCCAGATCTACACCGATGTGGATGGCGTCTACACCA
>CAYIQV010000259.1:0-3095 GCA_964365635.1 uncultured Acidiferrobacteraceae bacterium | reverse complement strand
TGCGCTTTCGCATCGGCAGCGTCGTCGGCGGCATGCCCTACCCGCCGCAGATGCGTCTGCTGTCCTCGCCGCTCGACATTCTGGTGGCGACCCCCGGGCGCCTGCTCGACCACATGGAGCGCGGCCGCATTGATTATTCGCGTCTGGAAGTCCTGGTGCTCGATGAAGCCGACCGCATGCTCGACATGGGTTTCATTCATGCCGTGGAAAAAATCGCTGCCTCGACGCCGGCCACCCGCCAGACGCTTTTGTTCTCGGCCACACTCGAGGGCAATATCGCCAACCTGGCAGCACGTCTTCTGAAGAATCCCAAACGCATCCAGATCTCCAGCGCCCAGGAGCGCCACGAGAACATCGAACAGCGCCTGCATCACGTGGACGATGGCGCGCACAAGCATCGTCTCCTGACGCACTTGCTCGATGACAACGGTATGGGCAAGGCCATCGTGTTCACCGCCACCAAGCGCGGCGCCGATCGTCTGGCCAATACCCTGCATGCCAAAGGCCTCCCGGCCGCGGCCCTGCACGGCGACATGAACCAGAACCAGCGCAACCGCGCGATCCAGAATCTGCGCACCGGCACGGTGCGGCTGCTGGTGGCAACCGATGTCGCCGCGCGCGGCATCGACGTTGCCGGCATCACGCACGTGATCAATTTCGATCTGCCGAAGAACGCCGAGGACTATGTGCACCGGATCGGGCGTACCGGCCGCGCCGGCGCCAAGGGCATCGCCATCTCCTTCGCCGCACCGGACAATTTCCATCAATTGCGCGATATCGAACGCTACACCAAGCAGACCATCGCCGCGCACGTCATCCCCGGTCTGGAACCCACTCTCAGGCCGCGCTCGTCGCACCCGGCAGGCCAGCGCCCGCGCGGCCCCTCGGCGCACAAGCCCGGCGCCGGCAAACCGCGGCGTTTCGACCATGCACGGCGTGGCTTCGCGGCCAAAACCGGCCACGGAGACAAGCCGCGCCACCCCGGCAACAGCCCGCAAGGGAAAAGCAGCGGCAATAATAACTCCTCGCGACCACGCACCTTCGGACCAAGGCTGGGATAAGCGGCCTTTTGCGCTTGGACGCGGGCGGAACACTGGCGTATTATCCAGTGAGGATACAGGCGTGGGATTAGCTCGTTTTTCCCATCCTGCATGAATGCCAAGGACTTCGGTACACGTCTTCGTCACTCACGTATCCAGCCGCCTGCTTCTCAAGACGGGATTTGAAGGGTCAGCTGTCAATTGAAGCCGTACACAGACAAACCAGGAGTTTAAAATGAATATCTTTGTTGGAAATTTATCCCGCGACGTGACCGAAGAAGATCTGCGGGCGGCGTTCAGTCAGTACGGAACGGTCGAGAAGGCAACTATCCTGAAGGACAAGTTCAGCGGTGAGCCCCGCGGCTTTGGATTCGTCGAAATGCCGGCCAAGGCGGAAGCCCAAGCCGCCATCAACGGCATGAACCAGAAAGACCTGAAGGGTCGCGCGCTGAACGTCAATGAAGCCCGTCCCAAGACGGAGCGCCCCAGCGGTGGTGGTGGTGGCGGACGTGGCGGCTTCGGCGGAAACCGTGGCGGTGGTGGTGGTGGCGGTGGTGGCTGGGGCAATCGCGGTGGTGGTGGAGGCGGCGGTGGTGGCGGCGGCGGTCGACGCAGCTACTAAGCACTCTGTACGCCTCACTGACCAGCAAGCTCTGCCGGTCTGAATACAGAAGTCTCTCACGCCATGGCACGTATCACGTGCCATGGCGTTTTTTTATCCCTACAATCCCTGCGTTATCCTGCCACACCATCGATTCGATGGAAGTTGCCATGGGGCCAACAGCCGGGTAGCTTATTTCCCTGTGCATGAACAAAGCGCGTTAATACGGTAATACGGTCGACTCATGTCAAACCAGGTCACCGACGATTCGTATCAATTCCTCACTTTGACCCGGGCCGCGCGGCTGGTGGGTGTGGCACGCGGTACGCTTCAGAAAAAAATAAAAACTGGCGAGCTGCCGACCTTCGAAGGAATGGTGCGGCCGACAGACCTGCTGCGGGTCTATCCCGACACTCGGTTCGAGGACAGTACCGCCCTGGAGCGCTTTACGCGCATCAAGGACGAGGCTTTCTCAAACCGCCTGCGTGAGCGTCTGCTGCCGGCGCCGGAAGTGTTGTCGGAACGCCTGAAAGAACTGGGCAAGGAATTGGCTCGGACACAGGCGCTCGTCGAACGCCACAAAACCGTCATCGAATGGCTGTACGACAAATTCGGCGGGTACGAGAATTCCGGCGGTGACCTGAAACAGACCATGGGTCTCCTCCGGGTCTGGTTGCGGCACGAAATGGAAAGCGGGTCGCTCACGGAAAATCCGCTTCAGTCTTTTCTCGCCAAGGAGAGTTTTTTGCGCCTCATGACCGCCCATGTCCGACTGCTCCCAAGCCAGCGTGAATTTCTCATCGAGGGCTCCGATACACTACTCGAAGCGGCATTACGCTCCGGGCTCTCCCTGAACTACGGGTGCAGCAATGGCAACTGCGGTCTGTGCAAAGCCCGGGTCGTCTCCGGCAAAACACACCAGGTGCGTCACCACGATTTTGTGTTAAGTGAAGCCGATAAAAACACAGGCTGTGTGCTCATGTGCTCCTACACCGCGGTGTCCGACCTCGTCATCGAGGCGCGCGAAATCGGCCGGGCGCAGGATATCCCGTTGCAGCAGATCGAAGCACGCGTCAAAAACCTGGAGTCGCTCGGGGACGACATCCTGCGGCTGCACCTGCAGACGCCCCGCACAAAACGGCTACAGTTTCTGGCGGGCCAATCGGTCCGGTTGAAACTCGCTAACGAGGCGGAAGCCAGCTATCCGGTGGCCAGCTGCCCATGCGATGACCGCAACCTGCATTTCCATATCCGCCGCATTGCCGGTAATCGCTTCACCGACTACGCCTTCAAGAAACTTAAACCCGCCGCCATTGTTTCGGTCGAGGGGCCGAGGGGCGATTTCGTGTTGCACGAGAATTCGCCGCGCTCGCTCCTGTTCATCGCCTACGGCAGCGGCTTTGCGCCCGTGAAGAGTCTGATCGAGCACGCCATGGCGTTGGACACGGCGGAAA
>CAYIQV010000258.1:0-3123 GCA_964365635.1 uncultured Acidiferrobacteraceae bacterium | reverse complement strand
GTACACCTTGTGGTCCATGGCGCGGATCAGTGGCTCGCTCGCATAGATCACGCCCGGCACGCGCATCGCGCCCTGGGGAGCGATCTTCCATTCGAATTCCGAGCAGCGGTTAAGGAGTGTGATGTCCATGGCGTTATACGTCCACCACGCATTGTGCGAGCCATTCATCTGTTGCGATTTGCCCGACCTTGAGACTGGTATAGGTCGCACCCTTGATCTCGACCGTGGGCTGGTGTTTCACCCGATTCATTGGCTCGCCCCAGGCGCGGGCCGTGAGTCGATGTCCGTTAATGTGAACCTCGAAGCGGCTGAACAGCAGCTTGCGTGTGGCTATTTCGTAGACCAGCGCATTCAGCCAGTCCACCAGCAGCAATTCGTCGTCCGGCGCCTCGCAGTGGATTTCAATTGCTTCGTTTGGCGCAATCGCCTCGGGATTCGTGATCACCGCCGTCATGGCGAGCGCTGCCTGTTCAAAGGCTTCTTCCTTTGTGCTGCCCAGCCCACGTACACCCATGTCGGCCTCGTGCGAAAAATGTTCCCAGCGTTTTCTGTTCATGGTTCTGTTGCTGGCAGCGTGCGTAGGGTCACGAGGCCATTTTCAGTGCCGGTTGATGGCTGTGCAGGAACCAGTGGTTCAGGAGCACGTGGCGGGTGAGCCAGCGGCTACTGAGCAGTCGTTCGCCGATAAACTGCCGCACGGTATCTGGGATCAGGCTGATATTTTCGGTAGCGCCGAACCGGCTAAGTAATCGGCGGCGGTAGGGCTCCAGCTGGTCAGTGCCATAATGGCCGTTGGCCGCGATGACGGTGGCCGCGGCCATCAGGCCGGATTCGATGGCCGGACGTATGCCTTCACCGCTCTGCGGATAAGCGAGGCCGGCGGCATCGCCAATCAGCAGTACGCCGTCATCGAGCAGTTTGCGCGTACCGTGTGAGTACAGCAGATAGGCGTGCCCCTTGAAAGCCTCGGGCACATCGGCGGGAATCCGGCCCGTGGTCTTGAGCCAGGTGAGGAAAGCCGCGTTGTGTTCGGCCAGCCGGTGCGGGTCCTCGCGGCCGAGACCGACATTCAGGTAATCGCCTTTGCGAAACACCCAGCCATAGCCCTTCAGGTCCGCGCAGAAATAGAGCTCGGGCCGTTCCGGCGCCACGCGACAGCCTTGCTGTTGTGTCGGGCTCATCGGGAACTCGATTTCCCGGGCCGTGACGGCCAGTTCACCGCTGCCGACGTCCGCACCCAAGTGGCGCGCCACAGGACAGAAGTGGCCACCCGCGCCGATCAGAAGCGGCGCTTCGATGTGTTGGTTGATGAGCCAGCCGCCATCCTGGCGTTCGATCGATCGGAGAGGTTCGTCAAGCCGCAGACGCGCGCCGGTGCGCTGCAGCAGGTAGTGATCGAACTCACAGCGGCGAATGCCATAGCTGACGACATGTGAATAGTCTGTCTCGAGCGGCATGTCTCCGATGCGCCCGACACCAAAGCCCGTGATCGGTTGCAGTACGCGATCCCGGGCGTAGTCGGCATGATCGATATGAAGGGCATCGAGGACGGGAGGGGTGATCCAGCCGGCGCACACCTTGTTGCGCGGAAAGCCGCTTTTATCGAGCACCAGCACGTCCAGTCCCGCCTGACGCAAGGCCCACGCGCAACTGGAACCCGCCGGACCGCCGCCGACAATCAGTACGTCGCAGTGGTCCGGGCTCATGGCTGCTCCCAGTACAGGAAATCACGGGTCCAAGGGATCTGGTTGTTGCCGTGCCGGTTAAAGACCACCTGGAACAGTTGCATCTCACCGCTGGTGAAGGCCGCCAGCGCGCCGGCCAGGTAGAGCCGCCACTGACGCACAAACGTCGCATCGAACATGTCCTTGACGCGTTCGCTATTCGCCTCGTAGCGCGCCAGCCAATGCTCCAGGGTCTTGGCGTAATGCAGACGGATGTTTTCGATATCGAGCACGGAAAAACCCATGGGCTCGAACACGGTCATCATCTCGCTCAGGCTGGGCGGATAGGCGCCGGGAAAAATGCGCTGCCCGATCCACGCGTTCATCGGACCCGGACGATCACGGCCGATGGTGTGAATCAGTCCGCGCCCGGCCTCGGTCAATACCGCGTCGATGACCGTGCCCAGCGCGGCATAGTTGCCCACGCCGACATGTTCCAGCATGCCCACCGAAACGAAGGCATCGTACTCGCCACGGATGGCGCGGTAGTCGTCTTCGATAAATTCGACGCGGTCGTGCAACCCTTCACGGTGCGCCTGCGCCTGGGCGTAGGCGATCTGCTTATGGGATATGTTATAGGCCTTGACGCGGACGCCGTAATGTCTGGCCATGTGCAGCGCCAGCGCGCCCCAGCCGCAACCCGCCTCGACGACCCGCTCACCGGGCCGCAGCCGCAGCTTGCGGCAGACATAGTCGAGCTTCGCGCGCTGTGCCTGTTCCAGCGTTGCCTCTGGGGTGGAGAAGTAGGCGCAAGTGTAAACCATCTGCTCATCCAGCCAGAGCTGGTAAAACTCATTACCGATGTCGTAGTGATGGTGAATGTTGTCGCGGGCGCGTTCTTCGGTGTTGTGTGTGTGCCTGGACAGGGCGCGCAGGAAGCGTGCGCGCAGACCTGCTTCACTCGCGGCGGCCAGGTGGCGGTAGATGGTGTCGAGAAACACGGCCAGGTCGCCCTCGATATCGATACGCCCGGTGCTGTAAAGTTCGCCGAACTCGTACTCGGGATTGGCGATCAGTTTCTGGAGGGCACGCCGTTCGTGTATGACCAGGCGGGCGATGGGTTCTGCGCCATCGGGTAAAATCGTGGCGCCGTCCCACAATACGACCGTGACGGGAGGCTGGCCGACGCTTTGCAGCAATCGCCGCACCAGCCAGCGGTCGGGCAGGCTGGCCCGGCCAGGTTCAGCCCACGCCGTCGGCAGCCGCGCCACCGGTTTACCAGCGGAAGCGGTATGGGTAAGGGCGTGCAAGTCCGGATTGTGCATAACGTCTCCTTCGCCCTGTTTACTTCATGTGGGTACGGTCCATTAAGACGACCCTGAACAAGTACCCAAAAAAGAACGCCCCTTCCCCCTTCACGGGGGAAGGACAGGATGGGGGTGAGCTGCATAGAGAGCTT
>CAYIQV010000257.1:0-3142 GCA_964365635.1 uncultured Acidiferrobacteraceae bacterium | reverse complement strand
CATGGGCTCGTGCGCCAACGGCGGTGGTTATTATCATTACTCCTATTCCGTGGTGCGCGGGTGTGACCGCATCGTTCCGGTGGATGTGTACGTGCCCGGTTGCCCTCCCACGGCGGAGGCGCTGCTGTATGGCATCATCCAGTTACAGAAAAAGATTTGCCGTACCAACACCATCGCTCGCTGAACGGCCAAGAGAACTTGAATCATGACGGATGGGCATCAGGACATTGTGGCACACGCGCGAGAGCTATTCGGTGAGGCGCTCGCGGAAGTTTCGGGGCAGGCGGGTGAACTGACTTTTGAAATCCGGATCGGGAAACTGGTGGACGTTTGCCGGACACTGCGTGATGACCCGGTCTTTTCCTTTGAGCAGCTCGTTGACCTGTGTGGCGTGGATTACCTCGACTACGGGCGTGAGTCGGACAAGGGCCCGCGGCAGGGCCCGCGTTTTGCCGTGGTGTGTCATCTGTTGTCGATCAAGCATAATCGGCGGCTGCGGTTGCGCACTTTTCTGGACGACGCCATGCCGATGGTGGCTTCCCTGACCGATATCTGGAATTCCGCCAATTGGTACGCGCGTGAGGCATTCGATCTTTTCGGCATTGTATTCGAGAGCCATCCGGACCTGCGCCGCATTCTGACCGACTACGGTTTTGTCGGACACCCGTTCCGCAAGGATTTCCCGCTCATCGGGCAGGTGGAGATGCGCTACGACGCCGAGAAACAGCGCGTGGTCTACGAACCCGTGAGCATCGAGCCGCGCGTGCTGGTGCCGCGGGTGATCCGCGATGTGCAGGGACGTACAAGTGTCGCGGGAGCCCCCTCCGGGGAGGCGAACAACGCACACAGGATGTCGAAAGCGACCGAGGAGGGTTTCGGCCGTGGCTGAAATCCGCAACTACACCATGAATTTCGGTCCACAGCATCCGGCGGCGCACGGCGTGCTGCGCCTGGTGCTCGAACTCGATGGCGAAGTTATCCAGCGCGCCGACCCGCATATCGGTTTGCTGCATCGCGCCACCGAGAAGCTGGCTGAATCCAAACCCTATAATCAGACGATCGGCTACATGGACCGTCTCGATTATGTGTCCATGATATGCAATGAGCACAGTTACGTGCTGGCGCTCGAAAAACTCCTGGGGATCGAGCCGCCGCTCCGCGCCCAGTACATCCGTGTGCTGTTCGACGAGCTCACGCGTGTTCTCAATCACCTGTTCTGGCTCGGCACGCAGGCCCTGGACATCGGCGCCATGACGGTGTTCCTGTATTGCTTCCGCGAGCGCGAGGATCTGTTCGACATGTGCGAGGCGGCCACCGGGGCGCGCATGCATGCGACCTATTACCGTCCGGGCGGCGTGTACCGCGATCTGCCCGACCACATGCCGAAGTATGACCTGTCGAAATGGCGCACCGAGGATGATCTGGTGCTGCTCAATGCCAATCGCGGTGGATCGCTGATCGACTTTATCTGGGATTTTACCGAGCGCTTTCCGGGGTGTATCGACGAATACGAAACCCTGCTCACCGACAACCGCATCTGGAAACAGCGCACCGTTGGCATCGGCGTGATCACGCCCGAGCGTGCGCTGCAGCTCGGCTTTACCGGACCGATGTTGCGCGGCAGTGGCGTCGAGTGGGACCTGCGCAAGAAACAGCCGTACGAAGTGTACGACCGGCTCGATTTCGATATTCCCGTGGGCGTGAACGGCGACTGTTATGACCGTTACCTGGTACGCATCGAAGAGATGCGCCAGAGCAACCACATCATTCGTCAATGCGTCGAATGGCTCAGGAAAAATCCGGGCCCGGTGATGATCGATGACCACAAGATCGCACCTCCTTCCCGCGAGAAGATGAAGGACGACATGGAATCCATGATCCATCATTTCAAACTTTTTACCGAAGGTTACTGTATCCCGGCAGGCGAGGCCTACGCCGCGATCGAGCATCCCAAGGGCGAGTTTGGTATCTATCTCATTTCAGACGGCGCCAACAAGCCGTACCGCGTCAAGATTCGCTCCGCCGGCTTCGCGCATCTGTCGTCGATGGATGAACTGACCCGCGGCCACATGATTGCTGACGTGGTGGCGGTAATCGGTACGCTCGACATCGTATTCGGGGAGGTTGACCGGTGATGCCGCAATCCAAGCCCGCCTCCAAAATCAGCCTGCTGTCGGCGCCGACGCGCGCCGAGATCGACGTCTGGATCGCCAAGTATCCGCCCGACCACAAACGCTCGGCGGTGATGGCGGCGTTGCGTATTGCCCAGGACCAGAATGGCGGCTGGCTCTCGATCGATCTCATCGAAGCGGTAGCCGAGTATCTGGAGATGGCGCCGGTGGAAGTGCACGAGGTAGCCACCTTCTACACCATGTATGACTTGAAACCGGTCGGACGACACAAGGTCTGCGTATGCACCAATATCTCCTGCCTGTTGCGCGGCTCCGACAAGATCATGGAGCACTTGCAGAAGAAGTTGGGCGTCAAGGTCGGCGAGACCACGCCCGGCGGGAAATTCACCCTCAAGGAAGTGGAATGTCTGGGGGCCTGCGTCGGCGCGCCGATGATGATGGTTGGTCGCACCTATTATGAGGATCTCACCCCGGAAAAGGTGGATGAGATTCTGAAGGATCTGGAGTAGCGGCGATGGCGAACGAACTGCTCTGTTTCCGCAATCTCGGCCGCGAAGAGCCTTGGACGCTCGCCACCTACCAGCGTACGGGCGGGTACGAGGTATGGAAAAAAATACTGAAGGAAAAGACCCCGCCGGAAAAAATTATCGACGAGCTCAAGAAGTCGGCGCTGCGCGGACGCGGTGGCGCCGGTTTCTCCACGGGCATGAAGTGGAGCTTCATGCCGCGCACGGCACCGGGCCAGAAATACATCGTGTGCAACTCCGACGAAGGCGAGCCGGGCACCTGCAAGGATCGCGACATCCTGCGCTACAACCCGCACGCGGTGATCGAGGGCATGGCCATCGCCGGTTACGCCACCGGCTCGGACGTGGGCTACAACTACATCCACGGCGAGATCTGGGAAATCTACGAGCAGTTCGAGGACGCGCTCGAAGAGGCCCGCAGGGCCGGTTACATCGGCAAGAATATCCTCGGCTCGGATTTTTCTTTCGAGCTGCACGCGCACC